>JAUWRZ010000045.1 GCA_030610325.1 Sulfurimonadaceae bacterium
TACAAGATCCGGATGCAGCTCCAAAGATGAGGAAGTATATTCCATTCTGGGCAGTCGAAAATACTTGACGGGTATTTGATGATTTTACAATATAGTTATAAAGAGCCACTATTTTAGGGCTTATTTTACTTGATGGGTATTTGATAGGTTGAAGATAATATGGTCGTTTTATAGAATACTGTGATGCCTGTATGATACGACTTCTCTTTACAAAAGAGGTTAAAGGATGTGTCGTATAGGATAAAGTCAGGAGGATCTCTCGTTATAAATAAGAGTTGATAACGAGAGGGTGATCTGTAAGATCTAAAACTGATCGAGTAATATCACATTGACTGCCATCCCGGCTTCAAGGTCCCCGTCATCTTCTCCTGTTATCATCAGCGCGGTATCTCCAAGCATATTGTTCAAGATGGCAGAGGTGCCGATGATCTTACCTTCGAAGTCGACCATAAAACGTCCCTCTTCGATGGAGAGGTTACAGGCGGTGAACTCCGTCTTTTTTGAGCGCTTGGCAAAAGGCTCTTTCAGTGTTGCTTCGATGATCTTCAAGCCTTGTGTGGCTCCCAGCATCCGTGTGATAAGCGGAACGGCGTAGAGGATGGCTGTGACAGTCGCAGAGTAGGCAAATCCCGGAAGAGCGAGAAGGTATTTGTGTCCGTGCTGGGCGATCATGATATGCTGGCCGGGTTTGATCTTGACCCCTTTGTACATCACTTCAGCGCCAAGTCTCGGGATGATATCTTTGACAAGATCAAAATCGCCTACACTGACACCTCCGGTACTGATGATGATATCTGCCGTGGCCAGTGCATTCTTAAAGACCTGCATTATCGACGCCTCATCATCTTCTGTCGTCCCAAGCTGGATCACCTCGGCTCCGGCCATCTGTGCGATCGCAGCGATGGTATAGTTGTTTGAACTGCGGATCTGTGAGGAGTTCTTTGCCGGTTCTCCAAGGTCGAGGATCTCACTGCCAGTAGCGATGATGGCGACCTTTGGACGTACGGCGACAGGGATCATCACCAGGCCAAGCTCGGCCATGACACCGATCTCGGCGAAACTGATCTTACTTCCTTTTTTGATAAGGGTCTCACCTTTGTGATAGCTCTCTGCGACAGGACGGACACTAAAGCCTTTGGGGACGCTCTCATCGATGATGATGACATCCTCTTCGACCGTGACGTTCTCTATCTGTATAAGGGTGTCGGCACCTTCAGGCATCGCGGCTCCGGTGAAGGTCTTGATGCAGATACCTGCTTCGACCTGACGAGTCTCATCATGACCGGCGGGGTTGATCCCGGCGATGGCGATACGTCCGTGGGCAAGGTCGCTGTGTACGACGGCATAACCATCCATCGCAGCCGTCGCGAAGGCTGGGTAGTTATCTTTAGCGACGATATCTTCGGCAAGTATGCGTCCGATCGTATCGCTGAGAAAGACTTTTTCGCTGCGTTGTGATCCGACATCCAAAAGACTAAGCATATCCTGGGAGGTCTCGTAGGAGATGAAACTCATTGTTATCCTTTAAGTAGTCCGCTACCGCTGATCGGAGTCGAACGGTCTTTAGCGTAGATACGTTCGCCATCTTTAAGGTCATACTTCCAGATAGGAGCAGAAGCCTTGAAGTCTTCGACGAAGAGGTCGATCGTCTCCAGTGCGACACGGCGTTTTGGGGAGAAGACCGCCGCGATATAGGAGGAGTGATGCAAAGGGACATCCCCTCTGCTATGGGCCATCTTGACGAGAGCACCTGCCTCTTTTGCGCGCTGCTGCCACGCATCGAACCATGAGGCAAGGATAGGCTCATAGATATCGAAGCTCAGGCCGTCTATCTCATCTTCGGCGCGAACCGTCCCGATAAAGGGGATGTAGGCACCATAATTACTCATGGCCTCCTCCTCATACCAGCGCTGTAAGATAGTCGGGACGTCAAGTGCTCCATCATAAAGCTCGACCATACTCAACCTCCACAGACCGGTGGTAGAAGAGAGACCTTGTCCCCGGCTTTAAGTGGAGTGTCAAGGGAGGCGACGAGGGTGTCATTGACAGCGACAGCAGCGGTCTCCAGCCACTCTCTGACCTCTTTGTCATGATGCAGCTGATTGGCGACATCACGAAGAGAGGATGCTTCGAGTTCGATACTTGCTTTTTGTATCGGCCCTAAAAATTCAATACGTACCATAGAAAAGACCCCATAGGTTTTAGTTTTGGTGATTATAGCTAAAGCAAGATTAGTGCTTAAAGTCATCGATGGACTCTCATGACTGTTGCGATCTGGATGTTACTTTATTCTTTGCAGAATAATATGTGTGATGGTGAAATACAACGAAGCAAAAAGAAAGTAAGAGTATAATCCCACCATCAAGGGCACCTCTAACAATCCTGTGCATCATCAGCGTCTCGTACGACTTTGTGATCAAGGCAGGACCTTGTCAGCGTAACTGGTTACGGTGGCAAGGAGCTAACGCAGACTCACGATGTCGTATGTGACGCCCTTCGGGAGGCCAAAGAAGGTGCAAGCTATCGTCCTAAGCTCTTTTGAATTACCTACGGGTAGTCCTACAAGACCTTAAGACAATATCTCACACCTTCTTTGACCTCTGATGATATACAGGGTTGTTAGAGGTGCCCTTTAAGACTAAGGAGTGCTCAATGGTCTTTGGCAAGATAGAATATCTGAACCTACTTCCCTTTTATGTCTTTATGAAACGCTATGCCAAGAGTACCCGTCACCATATGAGCCTGCAGTATAAAAAAGGGGTCCCTTCCAAGATCAACCGTGATTTTTTGGCGCGAAGGGTGGATGCTGCTTTTATCTCCAGTATCACTGCGCGGGGATGCCATGCGGCACCTTTGGGCATCATCGCCAGAAAAGAGGTGTTGAGTGTCCTGTTGCTTCCCGGAGACAAGGACATCGAAGACAGCGCTTCAGCGACATCGAATGTCTTGGCAAAGGTCCTTGGTATGCGAGGAGAGGTGATCATCGGCGATAACGCTCTAAAGCTCTACCTCGGCGGAAGTGAAGCGGATGATCTGGCCAAGATCTGGTATGAGAGATACCAACTGCCTTTCGTCTTTGCCTTGCTCTGTCATCACAACCACCATCGGCAGATGGATGGGCTCTCACGTACTTTTTTGAGACAAAGACATAAGATCCCCCAGTACCTTCTGCTAAAAGCCTCTGCTCAGACAGGAGTCGCTCCCAAGGATATCCTTCACTATCTTGAGTTCATCTCTTACGAGGTGGACAGTAAAGCGATGCGGGGCTTAAAAAAGTTCTGGCGACTTACTGACACGCTTTGAGCCTGCCTCTACCGTAAAATAACACGATAACTCTATTTATCATCTCTCTTAAGGGCGCATGCGTTATGATCTATTAAGAAATAAATCGCATCGGAGAGAAAGACCATGCCCCTGGAAAATGAACTAAACGCCATATGTGCACAGCTTTTGACATCAGAAGACCTCGATGTCTCCCATGAACTTTTTGAGAAGATCCAGCGGGAGAACATCGTCACCCGGATATCGCTGCAGGGCAAGAACGCATCAGTGCGTATCTTCGCTGTCCGGCAGCTCTATCTTTCCGAGATAACACCGGTCCTTCATAATTTCGGCTTCAACATCATCGATGAGGTGGCCTATACCATCGAGAAAGAGAAAAAATCGGTCTATATCAACCGGTTCAATCTTAAGCTCGATGATCCTGGACAGATCAAAAAAGCACAGGGAAACATCGAGTCAGTGGTCTCTGAGGCACTCTCGGGCGAGATCGTGACTCGAAGCAGGCTCTTCTCTCTGGTCTATAAGCAGAACCTCTCTATCCGGCAGGTCACACTGCTTCGGGCACTCATCGAGTATATTGACCAGACGATACTCTCATTTAACTATGAGAGCATACTGAGTACATTGACCTCTTATGATGAGATAGCACACCTCTTCATCCACTACTTCTCAGCAAAGTTCAAACCATCATTAAGTGGTAGGAAACAGAAGATCAAAGAGCTGGAGACACTGATCGAGGAGAGCATAAAGAAAGTCCCGCAGATCATGGATGACAAGATACTGAAGATCACCTATGCACTCTTGCAAGACCTCATACGTACGAACTACTATCTCGATCGTGACTCGATCGCCCTGAAGATCGATACCCGAAGCTTCTCTGAGAACCTCAAAGGACTTCAGCCAAATATAGAAGCCTTTGTCTACCATCCGGAGTTTAGCGGCCTGCATCTGCGTATGAGTCTGATCAGTCGGGGTGGCTTGCGTTGGAGTGAGCGGCATGAGGACTATCGAAGTGAGGTGAAGTCACTGATGACGACACAGGAAGGCAAGAACTCCATCATCATCCCTGACGGTGCGAAGGGTGGTTTTGTCATCCGTAAAGAGAAATCTGAGATCACGAAAGAGTACTTCACCGAGATCTACAGTATGTTTATCAACAACTTGCTTGACCTTGTCGATAATCGGGTGGAAGGTGAGATCGTCCGTGATAAAGATGTAGTGGCTTATGATGGGGATGACTCCTATTTTGTAGTAGCGGCAGATAAAGGTACGGCTTCGATGAGTGATGTGGCCAATGCTATAGCCATCGAGCGTGGTTACTGGCTTGGCGATGCATTTGCCAGTGGAGGTTCTAACGGCTTTGGCCATAAAGAGTTGGGTATTACGGCTAAGGGATCGTTGATGTCGACTAAGCGTTTCTTTATTGAGAAGGGTGTCGATTTCTATAAAGATACAGTCACTGTAGTAGGTATTGGTTCGATGAACGGTGATGTGTTTGGTAATGGTATGCTTGAGTCCAAAGCGTTCAAACTTCTCGCAGCGATCTCGCATAAAGAGATCTTTATCGACCCTGACCCCATCCCTCTGATCGCTTTTGAAGAGCGACAGCGTCTTTTTATCGCTAAAAGTGGTGGCTGGAGTCACTATAATCAAAGCCTGATCTCAAGCGGAGGGGGCATCTTCCTACGCTCAGATAAGGCCATAGAGTTGAGTGCAGAGATAAAAAAGATGCTCCCTACATCTAAAAAGGTGATGAGTGGCGAAGAGCTTAGCCGGAGACTGCTGAGTATGAAAGTCGATCTCTTCTTCAACGGTGGGGTCGGGACCTACGTCAAAGGTGCGGATGAGAACAATCTTGATATCGGTGATAAACAGAATGAAGCGGTACGTCTTGATGCTTCAGAGCTGCAAGCAGAGATGGTCTGTGAAGGCGGTAATCTTGGCTTTACGCAAAAGGCGCGAATAGAGTATGCCCTTGCCGGAGGTAAGATCAATATCGATGGCATAGACAACGCGGCCGGTGTTGATACCTCTGACCATGAGGTCAACCTGAAGATACTGCTTAATATCATCGTCGAGAAGGGACTGGTCGAGCGTAAAGAGGCCGATAAACTGTTGCAGTCACTGACTGATCAGGTAGTCAACATGGTGCTCTGGAGCAACTATCACCAGGCGCTTGCCATCTCACGTGATGAGTACCTGAGTCGCTACTATCTACCTGATTTCATCACGGCAATCGAGGTCCTTGAGAGTCAGGTCAGTATCTTTAAACGGCATGATTTTTACATCCCGAAAAACGAGAACATCCGTGATATCATCACTAAAGAGGAGAGCATCGTCCGTCCGGTACTAAGCTCACTGCTCTCCTACAGTAAGATCTTCGTCAAGAACCAGCTGCTTGAGAGTGACCTGCTTGAGGAGAGCTTCGCTGTCGATTATCTTTTTAAGTACTTCCCTAAATCCTTTATCGGTGCCTATGAACATGAGATCAGTAATCATCCGCTTCGCCGGGAGATCATGGCGACAGTCATCGCCGATATCGTGATAAACCTGCAGGGTGCGACCTTTATAGCTGACTATCATAAGCTCGATCCTGAACGGTTCCTGATCAAGATCAAGTCTTATCTTATCGGTAATCAACTCTTTGGGGCTAATGATATACGTTATGAACTTTACCGTCATGATTATGAGCTTGAGCCTGAAAAGCAGTATGAACTTCTCAATGAGATAGAACATACTCTCAACTTCAGTACCCGCTGGATGGTGAAGTATCTTAATGATTACCAGATCGATGCTGCTCATCTGCTTGATTATAAAGAGAAGCTCTTTGAGCTACTTGGTGAGATCAATGCCAATGGTACGAAGGAGATACTACCGGACAATCCGGAGTTCAACCGTTTCTTCCATGTGATAGACTATCTTCGGTTCGCAGTCGCTGCGATCATGATCAAAGAGAACACGCACCACTCTTTTGAGAACGTAGCTGTCCTCTTCTACCTCATAGTCAATGAGTTTAAGATCCTGGAGATGATCAACTCTCTTGATGAGATAGAGATCGTCTCAGAGAGTGACAAGATACTTCGTCATCAGGTGATGCAGTTCATCGAGTTCATCGTAGTACACTATACACAGAAGATCTTGGCATTTCAGCGCATAGACGAGACTCCAAGGGTCGCGTTTAGCAGTTATGTCGAGAACGAGCAGGAGGCATTTGAGAGTATCAAATCGCAGATCGATGTCTTTATGGCCAAAGAGACAAAAGATATCAAAGCTATCACCGTGACCGTAAACCAGCTTATGGCTTCGGCGATATAGCAGATGTTGGGGAAATTCCCCCAACAGGTCACTTTAGACGATTAAGATCGACACGCTGGGCGAGTCGGTAGCGATAACGCTCTATATCGAACTCTTTCATCTCAGAAGCTCCGGTACGTACAGCAGCGGCAGCTACCGCACTCGAGACCTCCACGTTCAGACGCTTGTCAAATGGCTTAGGGATGATGTACTCCTGTCCAAATACGACTTTAGTCCCATAAGCTTTATTAATATACTCAGGGACCTCTTTGCGAGCCAGTTTGGCCAGCGATTCAGCAGCAGCGACTTTCATCTCGGTATTGATCTTTTTGGCTTTGACATCAAGCGCTCCACGAAAGATGAACGGGAAGCCAAGGACATTATTGACCTGATTGGGAAAATCACTTCGTCCGGTGGCGATGATCGCATCGGGACGGGCTCTTTTTATATCTTCGGGGAAGAGCTCGGGAGTAGGGTTGGCCAGGGTGAAGATGATCGGGTCACTTGCCATCAGTTCGATATCGTCAAGCGAGAAGGCACCAGGACGTGAAAGGCCCACGACCACATCGGCACCGGTGAACGCCTGCTCATGGGTGATACGTACCTTTGTAGCAAACTCCTCTTTGTACTTGTTGACCCCGGAACGACCATGAAAGATGATCCCTTGTGAGTCGATCATGACAATAGATCGGACACCCATGTGACGGTAGAGTCTGGCACAACTGATCGCTGCAGCCCCGGCACCTACTACGACTATATGCAGGTCTTCCATCTTGCGTTTTGTGATAAGACAGGCATTGATAAGTCCGGCAGTAGAGATGACGGCAGTCCCATGTTGGTCATCATGCATCACGGGGATATCGAGAAGGTCTGTCAGCCGTTTTTCGATCTCAAAACACTCTGGTGCTTTGATATCCTCGAGATTAATACCGCCGAAAGTAGGGGCGATCGCTTCGACGACACTGCAGAAACGTACGATATCTTTGGTGTCTACTTCGATATCGTAAGCATCAAGATCACTGAACGTCTTAAAGAGGATCGCTTTTCCTTCCATGACAGGCTTTGACGCGAGGGGACCGATGTCACCCAGACCCAATACAGCGGTACCGTTTGTTATGACGCCGATGAGGTTGCTTTTAGCCGTGTATCGGTAGGCAGTCTCCGGGTCGTCTGCGATCTCCAGGCAGGGGACAGCTACTCCCGGTGTATAAGCCAGGCTGAGGTCATGCTGGGTGCTAAAGGGTTTGGTCGCAAGGGTGGCTATCTTGCCCGGACGCTCACCTTCGTGATAGGCAAGTGCCTCTTCCTCTTTTAGGCTGAGTGGTTTTTTCAAGTCGCTTCTCCGATGGCAGCGATGACGTTCTCAACGCGCTTGGTCGTCTCTTCGACACCGATGATAGCCATGATATTATCTAGTCCCGGTCCGGCGAGTTTACCGACAAGGGCGACACGCAGCGGTTGACCGATCTTTCCAAAGCCGATACCGAGATCATTGACGACGGCTTCCATCACCGCGTGGTAATCGATAGGGAGGTGCAGGTCAGGTGTGCTTTGCAACTTGTCTATAAAGCTCTCTAGAACAGAGACCGCCTCACCTTTGAACGCTTTTTTCATCGCTTTTGGGTCATACTCAGTCGGGGTGTCAAGGATCTCTTTGATCAGCTTGGCCATCTCCTGAAGTGTCTTTGCCCGCTCTTTGATCGCATCAAGGATGATCTCACGCTTATCATGACTAAGCAGATAGATGTCATGTGACTCAAGCAGTGTAGCGAGTGTCGCATTGTCGAGGTTCTTGATATAGTGCGCGTTTAACCAGTCAAGCTTCTCGACATTGTAGATCGAAGCGGACTTGTTGATGTCTGCAGGATCGAAGAGGCTCTTCATCTCCTCCATGGAGAAGATCTCCTGGTCACCGTGGCTCCAGCCCAGGCGGACAAGGAAGTTTAGCAGTGCCTCAGGTAGATAACCCATCTCTTTATAGGCCATGACATCGGTGGCCCCATCACGTTTTGAGAGCTTTTTACCCTGCTGGTTATGGATCATCGGGACATGGTAGAACTTTGGAAGATCAAGACCAAGTGCTTTATAGACTACCATCTGTTTAGGGGTGTTGGAGAGGTGGTCATCACCACGGATCACCTCATTGATACCCATAAGTGCATCATCGATCGTGACTACGAAGTTATAGGTCGGAGCACCATCACTTCTGGCGATGATGAAATCATCAAGTATGTCGTCGACATTAAACGTGATATCGCCTTTGATACCGTCGTTGACGGTGATAGTCCCCTCTTGAGGTGCCTTGATGCGGATGACGGGTTCGATGCCTTCTGGGGGAGTTCCGTCAAAATCGCGGTAGCGGCCATCATAACGCGGGCGCTCTTTGTTAGCTGTCTGCTTTTCACGTAGTGCATCGAGCTCCTCTCTGGACATATAACAGTAGTAGGCTTTGCCCTCATCAAGCAGCTGCTGAAGATACTGCTTATAGATATCGCCACGTTGGGATTGGTAGGTGATCTCGCCGTCATACTCCAGACCCATCCATTCGAATGCATTGAGTATGGCCTGTGCGGCCTCTTCATTGTTACGGCTCTGGTCGGTGTCTTCGATACGAAGTACGAACTTCCCGCCATTACGGCGCGCCCAGAGATAGCTTAGTAGGGCCGTTCGCAGACCGCCGATGTGGAGGTATCCTGTTGGACTTGGTGCAAAACGTGTTATGATCATTGTCTATTGCCTCTGATGATATACAGGGTCATTGGAAATGCCCTGAATTTAATGGTGAGATTTTACCCAATTTTCTCTGATGCTCTTCTAGTGTCTCGTAAAACAAGATAAGTATTAGTCAAAAGCAGATAAAATAACGGACTTTTTAATGCAAGAAGCGAGCAATGCATAGACTACTTCTCCTTTTATCTTTTATCTTTACGACATCTTATGCCGGTATGGTCGATGGTGTGGCTATCCTTGTCAAACAAGAGCCTATAACGCTTAGTGATATCCGTGATGCGATGCAAAAAGATGGTAAAGACCTTCAGACGACAGCAGACAGCCTTATACGGACCAGACTTGAGGCCCAAGAGGCCAAAGAGCGTAAGATCTCTGTTACTAAAGAGGAGGTCCACGAAGAGTTAGAGAAGATGGCCGAGCAAAACAATCTGAGTGTCGCGAAGTTTTTTGATGCTATGCAGAGTGCGAGGGGCCTCTCCTCTTCAGATCTTAGAAGTAAGGTCAAAAAAAAGCTTTTGAACAAAAAACTCTATAGTGCTATCGCCTTTTCTCATATGGAGCCACCTTCACCGGAAGAGGAGGAGGAGTACTATGAGATGCATATGAGTGAGTTCTCCCATCCGGAGTATTTCAAGCTTACTGCTTATCGCTCCGCAGATAAGGGAAGACTTCAGGAGAAGATCAACAATCCGATGTTCTATTCGCCGGAAGTAAACAGTGAGGAGATGATGCTCTATTTTGACAAGATCAACCCCAA
>JAUWRZ010000168.1 GCA_030610325.1 Sulfurimonadaceae bacterium
CCCTTTCCGAGCATCGCATTAAGTACTATCGGGAGTGTTGCGACAAGGGTCTTACCCTCACCGGTATTCATCTCTGCGATGCGGCCTTCATGCAAGACCATACCACCGACAAGTTGTACATTGAAGTGTCGTAGACCCAAGACTCGCTTACTCGCTTCACGGGTAATGGCAAAAGAGTCCTCAAGTACATCCTCGATAGTCTTCTTGCCACTTTTCACCTTGCTCTTGAGCTCTTCAAAAGCTGCTTTGAGCTCATCATCACTCATCGGCTCATATTTTTTCTCGAGATCATTGATCCGAATGACGCTGTTATAATATTTCTTCAGTTCGCGATCGTTTTTCGTCCCGAACATCTTACCGACAAGTGTCTGTAGCATTATCTGCCTTGTTTTAAAAGTCGCTGGATTCTATCATAGCTTATATATGGATCGGCTAAAGGAGAAGGATGGAATCACATATCATATAATATTGATCAAGGATATTTCTTTTTTTCTGCTATAATCGGGCCAATCTCATCATCAGGATACTCATGCGTTATCTTTTGCTTCTACTTGCGTTTGTCCCCGCCCTACTGGGATTCTCAAAATCCATCTACAGTTTTTCCGGACCTTTCGAACAGCGCATCATCGATGACCAGAACAAGACCATCATCTACCGTGGCCATGTATGGGCAAAACGTCCGGACAAAGCACTTTGGCGCTACACTGAACCTATAGAGAAAGATGTCTACATCAGAGGGCATCGTGTCATAGTCATAGAACCCGATCTCGAGCAGGCTATCATCAAAAAGATCAATAATGACATAGATTTTTTTGCACTTATAGCCTCAGCAAGACTTGTTGGCGAAGAGACTTATGAAGCGGACTATGCTGATCAGGTCTTCACCATCAGGCTGGACCATGGTATCATCCAAAGCATCGAATACCTTGACCCTTTTGAGAACAGTGTCATACTGAGCTTCAGTGACCAGCAACAGAACAAGATGATCGACGACAAGAAGTTTACCGTCACCATACCCCGTTCATACGACATCATAAAGGCTCAGTAGTCTTTCCAGATAGCTATTGAGAATCCTTAGCCAGGTAGACGTTGAGGATCACTCAGCCGACCAGATCGGCTCAGTGATCACTTGCGAGCTTTAGGATCGGCAGAGGGAAGCGGTCGTCCAATATAGAAACCCTGTGAATAATCAACACCGAGATCATGCACAAGCCGGTGGAGTTCCTCACTGTCGACATTCTCCGCTACGGTCTTTATCCCGCTCTTTTTGGCAAACTCGACGATGTTCTCTACGACCATGCGATGAAACTTGTTGTTCAGCAGGTCTTCGATGAAGGTACTGTCGATCTTGATAAAGTCTGCTTCGACCTGAAGCATTCGGCTTAGCATGGAGTGTTCTATGCCAAAATCATCGACTGCAATATGGAACCCTGCATTACGAAGTACTTTTATCTGCTCTATCATATGAGGCGAGTTATGCATATGTACATCCTGGACAAGCTCCAGATAGACCCGCTCAGGTGCCAGGTTGTAACGGGCACACTTATAGAGCAGGAACTCCTCAAGATACTCCTCTGCAAGGTCATACCGATTGATATTGATCGAGAAGCTAAAGTTGTTCTGACTAAAATGTTTAAATGCCCTGTCGATGACAATACGTGAGATCTGCGTACTGAGCCCAGCTTCGATAGCAATACCAATAAAGTGCTCGGCACTGATAAGTTCCCCACTCTTATCCTCTATACGGCTTAGCACCTCATAATGCTGGATAGAGCTATCGATATTATTGATGATCGGCTGATAATAGGGGAACAGTTTATCATTGGCAATAGCCTCACGGACAAGACGTAGCCAATAGAGGTTCTGGCGCTGCGTGACGATAAACTCAGAATCTTCACGATAGTTTCGCACACATCCTCCGCCATATGCTTTGGCCTCCTTGGATGCTGTCTTGGCGTGGACAAACAGATGCATCCCGGCGCCTTTGTCGACTCCTATAGAGAAAGCTATATTGTAGACACCGTTGTCTGTCTCCACCGGAGCTTCCTGGAAGAGAGCCTGTATCTGTTCAGCCAACACCTGTTCCTGCGCTTCGACCGGTCTTTCAAGCAAGATCACGAACTCGTCAGCCGTAATATGGTAGAGAGTCCCGTTATGAGGTAGATAGGTGGCCAGACGCTTGACCGTCTTAAGCAGGACCTTGTTGCCCTGCCCCATGCCATAGACAGTATTGATATGATCGAAGTTGTCTATGTTCAGATAGATCAGTGCCTTTTCGACCTCTTTCTTAAGTGCTTCCTGCAAAGCATACTTACTTGCCGCACCGGTAAGTTCGTTGATATTTCGTACCGTTCCCAACTGCTCCTGATAAGTATCGACACTCTTCTCAAGTTCGTTTTGTGCCCGCATCAGACGACCAAGCCGTTTTCGTTCATACAGCAGATCGTCACGAAGCTTCTGCTCCTTAGTCTGGGCATCCTCAAGTACACGGTCCTGCTGCTGCTTGAGTGTCTTGACCCTTGTAAGCTCACTTTTCAACTGCATCTGTTTATACATGACGGATGAACTGGACTGCATCGAATCAAGAAGTGCGGAGAGTTCAAAAGGTTTTACGACATACCCGTTGATACCGCTGTTTATCAGATCGATAAGCTCCGACTCTACTAGAGGTTCACCTGAGAGGTAGATAATATGCTGGTCAGGCTTGAAGGTCTTGATGTTCTTTATAAGCTGCAATCCTGTCATATTAGGTAACTGACTGTCCATGATGATGATATCATGCTGATTGATCTTATAGTAGTTCAATCCCTCATAACCATCTGCTGCTTCATCTACAAGACTAAATATCTTACCAAGTGCTGCACAGATAGGTGTTCTGGTCTCTACATCTTTGTCTATATATAAGAGGGAGAGCTTCTTTGTGAAGGGTAACAGGTCCTGTAGTTCAGCCATTTATCTTCTCATCCCTTTGTGGATACCCCTGAGGAGTGTGCCAAGGCAGTCATACTCAGAAGTATCTGTGTCTAGATCGGTGATTATCTTATCCAAATAATACATAGATCAAGCTATCTCCTGCTCATCCATAAGATACGGTTGCGCCTTACCAATATAGTATCCCTGGGCATGATCGACACCCAATTCACGTATCTTCTTGAAGACTGAGGGAGAGTTGACATATTCGGCGATCGTGCTCGCTCCTATCTTTTTGGAAAACTCGACAATACTCTCGACGATGAGCTGCGTGTTCTCATCTTGATCGATGTTCTCAATAAAGCAGCCATCGATCTTCAGATAATCTGCTTTGAGCTCCAGCAACGTACTGTAATTGGAACTCTCCGTCCCAAAATCATCGATAGCCAGTTTAAAACCATGCTCTGAAAGTGCCTGAAGCTGTTCAAGGTAACTACCCATCAGATCAAGACTGATCTCATCCATCACTTCGATAAAGACTCGCGAAGGTGCGATGTTATAAAGGTAGCATTTTCTTTTCAGAAAAGAGAGTATGTAGCGTTCATTCAGATCCTCACGGGTCACATTGATCGAGAACTCATAACTGTTCTCACTAAAACGCTTAAACGCTGTATCTATCATCGCTCTTGTCAGGTTTGTCATCAATCCCCCGAGCCTTGCCGCATAGATGAACCGTTCAGGCGGATAGATCTGCTTGTCACTGGCCTCAAGTCGACACAGTGCCTCATATTTAAGGACTTTCCCGGAGTGGTTGTCAAAGATAGGCTGATAGTAGGCATGGATCCTCTCCTCCTCCAGTGCAGACTTCACTTCATCTATCCAAAAAAGTGTCTCACGCTGCTTTTTCAGGAATGGGGAGTTCTCACGAAATCGGACAATAGTGTTCTTTCCACTATCTTTTGCCTCTTTTAGTGCTATCTTGGCATGATGAAACAGAGAGATATCTGATCCAGATGCGATACCGATCGATACCCTGAGATTAAAGTCGATACCATCTATCTTAAAATGGGTCAGTTCAAAGAAGGATTTTATCTGCTTGGAGAGGACTCCTGCCTGATCGTCTTTGTAAGCATTTAGCAAAAAGACGAACTCATCCGCATCGAGGCGATGCAGACTGCTGTTATCTGGCACCATCTTATGTAGATATCCGGCGACCTTAGCCAGTACCTTATCACCCATATCCATCCCGTACAGGGTATTGATCATATCAAAGTTATCGATGTTTATCAATAACAGGGCATTATCCTCACCACTCTTTATCTTCTGAAAAAGTGAATCAGCGTTGAGCAACGATGTGATATGATCACGATCGCTACGAGCCTTCTCCTCATAGACATCTTTACGGTCTTTCTCATAACGGAACTTACCCATCAATCGAGCGATCTGATCCTCATCATAAGGGTGTAGGATAAAACCATCTACTCCCATACGCACGGATGCCTGCATATCGATCCCCTTATGGGTGACGACAAGCATAGGGATACCCCTGTAAAGGTCTCTGTATTTAGCCACCTTCTGCATACTCTGACTCTCGGCAAGATCGACAACGATACAACAGATGTCCTCTGCTGCTCTCGAGAGCTCTGATGTGGGTTCACTTATAGTAATGATCTCATCAAAAAAGCGCGAGAAGATCGGAGAGAGTCCGTCCGTATGGTCTAACAGGTATAACAGTGTCATACAGTTCCTTCCTATAAGTTTCTCTAAAGCCCCATCCACACGCATGTGTTATACGTACAGATCGGCTAAAGCAGGGAAACATTAATACAATACTCAATTATACTAACAAACTTTTAAAGGATGAAGTGATGGAAAAGAGGATCGATATCATAGGCTCTCATAACAGAAAGATAGAGACAGACAGACAGACAGACAGAAGATAAGATATTTTTAAAAAGATGGACTGTCACAGAAAAAGCAAGGGCAAAAAGAGAGATCAGATAAGTAGCCTACCCTCCAAGAGAGGATAAGCAGGAGGAGGACTATACTGGCTTGACAGTCACACCATATTTATCTTCAGCAGCTTTACGCTCCTCAAGATGATAGCCTTCGATCTCGTTGAAGTTAAGGTATTTATAAATAGCCTCTTCTTTACCAGCGATCTTAGAAGGAACAAAGTCCATGTATTCTTTAACTGTAGGGATCTTACCAAGTTTTGAACATAATGCTGCAAGCTCTGCAGAACCAAGATAGACTTGAGTACCTTTACCTAGACGGTTGTCAAAGTTACGAGTCGATGTTGAGAAGACAGTCGAGTCAACACGAGCAGACGCTTGATTACCCATACATAGTGAACATCCTGGGACCTCAGTAGTCGCTTCGATAGCATTAAATACATCGTAGTAACCTTCGTTGATCAGTTGCTGCTCATCCATACGTGTTGGTGGGACGATCCAGAATTTTTCAACACCATGTTTGCCCTCGCCTCTCATGACTTCACCAGCTGCACGATAGTGACCGATATTTGTCATACAAGAACCTAAGAACACTTCATCGATCTTAGTGCCAGCGACTTCAGAA
>JAUWRZ010000026.1 GCA_030610325.1 Sulfurimonadaceae bacterium
AAAAGTGTAATACCATCGTCTTTATCCATGGGATGATGGGGGATGGGTACTATTGGCAGGAGTGGAAGGACTTTTTTGAAGCCAGAGGGTATCGCTGTCATACCCCTACCCTGCGTCTGCATGACAGAGCCTTTGATGAAGAGCCAGACCCACGACTGGCAGAGGTCGGGATAGCTGAGTATGTGGATGACATCCGCACCTTTTTGCATACCCTTGATGAGAAGCCGATCCTCATCGGGCACTCTATGGGTGCACTCATCACCCAACTGCTTATGGCTGAAGGTCTGGCATATAAAGCCGTTCTTATCGCACCAGCAGCTCCGGCAGGGATCATCGCACTATCGATACCCGTCCTTCGAAGCTTTTTCCCCATCATGAGCACCTGCTGTTTCTGGAAAAGGCCTGTCAGACTCAGCTTTAAAGCCACTCGATTTGCCCTTTCAAACCTACTTGATGATAAAGAAGCCAAAGCTCTCTACAGTATGGGACGCTGGGAGTCCGGAAAGGCAGTCGCACAGATGGGCTTTTGGTTCCTTGACCCAAAAAAAAGTACTTATGTCGATGAGAGGAAGGTGACTGTCCCCATACTTATCATCGCAGGAGCACAAGACAATAGTATTCCTGTCTCTCTAGCAAGAAAGGTCGCACACAAATACCCGACAGCCCGTTATCTTGAGTACCCTGAGCATGCCCACTGGATCATTGGTGAGAAGGGTTGGGAAGAGGTATGTACGATGATAGTATGCTGGATCGACTCTTGACATATTATTTTAAAAGAGTTATCATCTTTTAATATTGAGTCAGTTAGTATAAAGTTCATTTAGGCAACTAGCAGCAACTCTGTCTATCATCAGAGTAATTGAAAGTGCCTTTTAATAGGAGAGACTAAATGAGATACTATGAATCCATACCTGATAAAGACCGTATCATATGTATGTTATGTCAACATCACTGCAAGATAAAAGAGGGAAAAGTCGGTATCTGCGGTGTAAACAAGAACGAGCATGGAGAGCTTAAGACCCTGGTCTATGGTCACCCCAGTGCGCTTAATCTTGACCCCGTAGAGAAAAAACCCCTCAACCATCTACTACCGGGCTCCTCCGTCCTCTCACTTGGGACGGTAGGCTGTAACTTCCGATGCCCCTTCTGCCAGAACTGGGAGATCTCTCAGGAGCACACCATCGATGAGTCCGTCGAGATAAGTCCACAGAGAATGGTAGAGATGGCATTAGAGCACGGAGCAAAGTCCATTGCCTACACTTACAACGAACCTACCATCTTCTATCCCTACGCCAAAGATATCGGCCTGATCGCCAAAGAGAAGGGACTCAAGAACATCTTTGTGACCAATGGGTTCGAATCAGCAGAGATGGTCGAAGATATGGCAAGTTGGCTGGACGCGGCCAATGTAGATCTCAAAAGCTGGGATGAGGCCTACTATAAGAAAGTATTAAAAGGCGGACTCGAAGCGGTCAAAGCGACCCTACGAGGCATGGTCAAGGCAGGTATCTGGGTGGAGATCACTACCTTACTGATAGAAAGCGATAACGACAGTGACAAAGACCTTGCGGAGATGGCCAAGTTCATCGCTAATGATCTTGGACCCCATGTCCCCTGGCACCTGAGTGCTTTTCATCCTGATTATAAGATGCTTGAGCGTGAGCGTACCGGGATCGAGACACTTAGACGTGCCAGTGAGATCGCTAAAAAAGCGGGCCTTCACTATGTCTATCTGGGCAATGTACCTGTACATGGTGACACCTACTGTCCAGATTGCGGTACGCTTCTCATGGACCGTACCGGCTATACCGTCACCCAAAACAGTCTCATCGACGGGCACTGCCCCACCTGTGAGCGAGCTATAGAAGGAGTATGGAGATGAGAACAAGAAAAGACGCTGTCGCCGGACAGTTCTATCCGGCCGGGACCGAAGAGATAGACAGGACCTTTAACCATTACAATGACATACTTGATGGACATATCAGCGATAAAGAGCTGCTAAAGATGGCTCCGAGAGCCGTTATAGTCCCGCATGCTGGATATGTCTACTCTGGCTTTACCGCTAACATCGCACTTCGCCTACTTAAGAATAGTTCACTTAGTCGTATAGTCGTCATCGGACCAAGCCACCGTGTCTACCTAAAAGGGACAAGCGTATCGGACTTTGATCAGTATGAGACACCCCTTGGTCCACTCTCCATAGACCGGGTCTTAGTGAGAGAACTCGTAGAGAGGTTCGATCTTCGTTTTCAGCCAGATGCGCACAGTGAACACAGTACGGAGGTACAGATGCCTTTTATCAAGCGCTACTTACAAGACGTCTCTGTCGTAGAGCTGGTCTACGGGGATGAGGATCCGCAAAAGCTGGCAGAGGTCATAGACTTCTTGCTTGACGACCCGGCTACTGCGGTCGTCATCAGTACCGATCTCAGTCACTACTATGATCTCAAAAAAGCCAAGCGACTCGACACCATCTGTCTTGATGCTGTAGATAAGCTCGACACTGATGAGCTGCATCAAGGGTGTGAAGCCTGTGGAAAGATCGGAGTCGAAGCGATGTTGTCCACCGCAAAAGAGCGAGGTCTGCACTCACACCTGCTAGATTATCGCACCAGCGCGGATGCCAGTAAGGATGAGTCCCGTGTCGTAGGCTATATGAGCGCTGCATTTACTGCGTAACAGGAGAGTATCATGCAGACCAACAGAGGACTTATCGATGCGATGATAGTCTCAGGAGTGTTAAGGACACCACGTATCATCAAAGCATTTAAGAACAGAGATAGAAGATATTTTGTTCCCGAAGCCCTGCATGAGAGACTCTATGTCGATGCTCCCCTTCCCATCGGTCAGTCACAGACCATCTCCCAGCCTTCGACAGTCGCGTTTATGCTTGAACTGTTGGGAGCAAAAGAGGGAGATGATGTCTTAGACATCGGTTCAGGTTCCGGATGGACAGCGGCACTCTTATGTGAGATCGTCGGAGAAGATGGTACCGTGACCGGACTGGAACGGCACGATGGACTAGTCAAACTCGCTCAGAAGGACCTTGCAAGGTTCGGTGACGAGAACTGTCACATAGAAAAAGCTACTGACACACTTGGGATAGTATCAGAGACCTTTGATACCATCTTAGTCTCTGCCAGTGCAGAAGAGATCCCTCGTGAGCTCTTCTTACAGATGCGAGCAGGAGCAAGGCTCGTCATACCGATACGAAACTCTATCTTCAGATTTACCAAGATGTCAGAGAATGAGATCAAAAAAGAGGAGTACCCCGGTTTTGTGTTCGTGCCATTAATATATCAACGCCCGCCTAGGCGATGAAGGTACGACACAGAAGCATCACTCTCCCCGCAACTCCCTGTTTCTCTCAAGCATCATCTGGTAGTTACGCTCATTGGCTTCGTTGGCCTTTCTATTCGCTTCTTCGACTTTTGCTTTATGCTCTTCACACTTGATAGCATCCTTCTCTTTTTTTGTCAGTTCACGAGGCTGAGGATGCTCCAGTTCAAACTTCTTCTTCTCCAGTTCAAGCCGTTGCTGCTCCGCGTGGAGACGTTCCGCCTCTATTACCGCCGGATAGTAAGTAGTACATACCCCGTTCACACATTGAGTAAATGGCGCGTTATGAGAGGGAGACCCTTGCACCTGATGTTCTGCCCCGAAAAGTCCAGCAGTCATCAGTATCGTGATCATTATCTTCTTCATTTTCATCCGTTTGATCATTGAAGTATTGTTGTGAGTATTATAGTGAAGTAAGAGCACAGAAAGCTTGAATAGTAAGCTTTCTACAGATGCAGATATTACAGTAGCTTACGCCTCTTCGCTACTTTCAAACCATTTCCAGACCAGACCTGCTATCAACGCACCCACTATTGGAGCGACCCAGAAGAGCCAGAGCTGTGTCGTGGCACCCGCGTCAGCAAAAAAGACCACTGCCGTACTTCTTGCTGGATTGACTGAAGTGTTCGTCACCGGGATGGTGATAAGGTGGATCAGAGTCAGACCCAGACCGATCGCGATCGGAGCAAAGGCTGTCGCAGCTTTTTTAGCGGTGGAGCCAAGGATGATGATAAGGAACATAAACGTCATGACGACCTCAGCGATAAGTGCCGCACTCATACTATAGCCATCCGGAGAGCGTTCACCATACCCATTAGAAGCAAATCCACCTGCTTCAAAGCCTGTTTTCCCTGTTGCTATCATATAGATGACCAAAGCACCCAGGATACCACCCGCGACCTGTGCGACTATGTAAGGTAGCAACTCTTTTGCAGGAAACTTACCCGCACTCCAAAGTCCAACTGATACCGCTGGATTGATATGACAACCCGATATTGGTCCAATAGCGAATGCCATAGTAAGTACGGTAAGACCAAATGCGAGAGAGACACCGACAAAACCGATGCCAAGTTCCGGATAAGCAGCAGCAAGAACTGCTGAACCCGCACCACCGAGTACAAGCCAAAACGTACCGATAAACTCAGCACCCATCTTTTTTGTTAAATTCACATCTTTCCTTTTTTCCGTTATAAGATGTGAGAAGTATATCATTAATTTTAACAGTAATAGTAATTAACTATAAATATTTCTGTTTATTAAAGAATAAAATATCATAATAGTACCCAACGATCTATTTAAAAAAATAGGTACAGATGATAACAGGATATTGACTTTTAGTCATCTCTCTTACACAGCAGAGACGAGCCAAAATGTTCTAAAATGGATATTTTTTCTGGAAATGATGTTAGAAGTATTTTAGAGAAAAGAGGTATCTTGAGGATCGTAAAAGAGCCCTTTGTCTCACTTGAGCGGGACAGTAGCCTCTGGTTCGCCTATATAGTAACCCTGGACCATATCGATACCGCACCCTTTGACGATCTCAAACAGCTCCTCGCTCTCAACAAATTCGGCAATAGTCTTGATACCAAGCGACTTGGCAAGACCGACGATCGCCGCTACGATGGTCCGCTCTTTTTCGTTATGGACTAACCCCTTGACGAAGAGACCATCAAGTTTTATGTAATCAAAATCGATGGAAAGAAGACGACTAAAATTGGAGTTTTCCATACCAAAATCATCAATAGCGATCTTAAAACCTATCGTTTTCAGTGCACGCAACTGTTTTGAGATAGCAATATGATGCTCGCCAATAGTCACGTTCTCAAGGATCTCAAAGGTGACCTGTAGAGGATCGATGCCATAGACTTCGATCTTTCTCTGCAAAAAGTCGATCATATCATCATCAAGCAGGTCCCTCAGAGTAAGGTTGAGTGAAAAGCTGATATCACTCTCTTGCAAATACGCAAAACTCTTGTTGATCATCATCCGGGTGATCGACCCTACCAGTCCCAGACGTTCTGCCGGACCGATAAAGATATCGGGTGAGAGCATCTCTCCTTTATGATAACCTCGGGCAAGGACCTCATACTTGACGACCTTGCTTGAGGCAATGTCGATGATAGGCTGAAAAAATGGTACGATATTGTCCTCTTCTATCATCCTCCGAGTCGCATCAAGCCACTTGATGGTCTCTTTTGCTTTCACGACGCTCTCCATAGAATCATCATAAAAGTAGTAATAACGGCTTCCGATCCCCTTCCCTGTCTCGAGTGCATACTCTGCATCGACTACGGGATAGGCATCATCGACGATCCGGGCGATCCCTATGGAAAAACCGATGTTGATCTCGACATCTTCGACCTCAAGCGGCCGCATATCAAAAAAGCTGATGATCTGCTGACAGAACTCCTCGATCTTCTCAGGCTGCTTCTCTTTCATCAGGTAGACAAAACGGTCTGACTCTGTCTTAAAGAGACGAGCACTCTCTGCCATATGCTCTTTTAAGGCTTCCGAAGCAGCTTTTAGGATCTTATTGGAAAACTCCTTGCCAAACTGCTTGTTGATCATGGCAAAATTAGCGATATCGAGCAGAAGCAGATGCTCATAACTCCCGGTCTCGACCTCTTTACCAAGTCTAAGGAAGTTTGAAAGACCAGTCAGCGGGTCATGGTTATAGAGATATTCCAGCTCTTTAGTCTTCTCTTTGGCTATCTTGTCCAGATCAGCATTGATCGTCTCAAGTTCGCTGTTCTTAGTCAAAAGCTCTTTACGTAACTCAAGAGGTTCAATGATCTTCTCTAATCTACTGACCATCTCTTTGATGTTTAGCGGCTTCATCAGGTACCCGTCGACTTGCAAGTCGATGGCCTTTAGAAGATACTCCGTCTCATTGAACGCAGTGGTGATGATTATAGGCACTTCAGCATCGATATCACGTATCTGAGCGATCATCTCCAGACCGTTCATACGCGGCATCTGTATATCGGTTATGACAATATCCGGGCGCATCTCACCAAAGAGCTCTATCCCCTCTTTACCATCATAAGCACTATAAAGCTTCTTGACCTTTGCACCCAGAAAAAAGGCTATCTCTTCTGCGATCTCATGATTGTCTTCCACATAAAGTACAGTATAACGCTTAAAATGCTCTAATCTGTTTTTCATGCTCTCTTCCTTCTTGCGATGCCGATCCTACCGTTATGGTAAAACAGGCACCCTCCTCACTGTTTCTCACACTCAGTTTTCCCATCATGTTGTTCTCGATGATGGTCTTTGACATGTAAAGGCCGATACCAATCCCTTTACCTTCTTCTTTTAGATAAGAGCGTATCGATACCTTTAAGACTTTATCATCATATTGTACCAGTGCATCCTTGGCATTAGACAACAGATTTAGTATCATCTGTGAGAATTCGTTTGGATAACCATAAATACGAAGCCCTTTTTACAGGTCTTGTGTGACCATATCAATATCTAAGCATGGACCACCTGGTTCCTCCCATTTCGTTTAGCCTTATACATCAGGTTATCAGCACGTACTATAAAGGCTTCCCAGGACTCACCCTCAAGTAACTGGGTCACACCAAGACTTCCTGTGATCCGCATAGTCGAAAGAAGCGTTATCTGTTCGATCTCCAGACGTACCTTCTCTGCCAATATTGTCGCACTTCTCTCTTCCGTCTCAGGCAGGATGATCAAAAATTCCTCTCCGCCCCAGCGTACAGCCTCATCCGAAGAGCGTATGACTTTACGGATACTCTCAGCCACTGCTACAAGGACCTGGTCTCCCTGCTCGTGACCATAAGCATCATTGATAGGTTTGAAGTGATCGATATCAAGGTAGACAAGGGAGAGCGGACGTTCGTAACGATGGGCACGCTTGACCTCATCTTTAGAGATGATCATCCCCCTGTGCCGGTTGGCACATCCTGTCAGGGCATCGGTAGTCGCCTGGATGTCCAAAGCTCTTATCAGTCGCTCTTTCTCCACCCTGTCCTCAATCGCCTGCAGACCAAATGCGACCGTCTCGGAGATGTTCTCAAAAAGCTCGAGCTCCTCCATCCCATAGGTATGTACATCTTTGAACATCAAAGTCAGGACACCAAGACAGTGGGCTTGCATCCTAACACTTATAGGCAGTGCGACCATGGCGTTGATACCAGATCTCTCATAAGCACTCTTCGCAGGAAAGTCAGGCAATTTCCTGATGTCGTCGACGATCACCATCTTCTTCTTTCGGATCGCCTCACAACTTGGGCAATCATTATCATCGATCTCAAAACTCTTACCAAGCAGTTCGATGATATCAAACCTCCCATGGTCTGCCTGTGCATTTATCTCAAGTCTATGCTCCCCTTCAAGTAACGCAATAAAAGCGAACGCATAGACACTCTCTTTGACAAAAGCCTCAGTGACATCTTGTAAAAAATCCTGTGACGACTCTGCCTGTAAGATGGCCTTGCCTATCTGTGCATGGATAGTGATAAGTCCACGAAGGTAGCGCTCACGTTCAAGTAACATCATGACCTTCTCTTCAGACCGCATAAAAGCATCAATGGTCTTAATCTCACAATACGTACGCTCAAATGTACCCTCAGCATCATAAGAGGAATGACCAGTCAGGACTGCCTCTGCATACGTACCGTCTTTGAGTCTTAACTTGAAAGGTACATTATCGATAAGACCATAATCCCTAAGATAGAAGAAGTCTTTGGTCATCTGCTCGATATCCTTACTATGGATAAAGTCCCAAAATGACTTTCCTACTACCTCTTCTCTCTCATATCCAAGGTGATCTAGCCATATATCATTGATCTCAAGGATATTTCCAGAGACATCAAGTGACTGATAAAGTGTCACGTCCGCACGCTCTTTTAGGAGTTCGACCATCTCTGCTCGCAACTGTATCAGGTTCAAAGGCTTCAACAGATAGCGGTCCACACCTATGTTTACCGCACTTAGAAGATAATCGTTCTCATGATACGCTGTCGTCACTATGACCGGGACATCACGTTTACGTCGCTTGATGGCTTCGATCATCTCCAGACCATCCATCACCGGCATCTGTATATCGGTGATGACGAGATCAGGGGTGTGCTCTTTATAGAGTCTTAGGCCCTCTGCTCCATTCTTGGCTGCATACAAGACCTTTACCGATCTTTCCAAAAAAAAGCTCACCTCTTCTCGTGTGGCGGGATCATCTTCGACATAAAGCACACTCATGCTTTTGAGTATCTCTTGGTTCACTTTCTCACTCCTGGCGACTTCGATAAACGTTTTAAGAAACAGCTTAGATCTGCTTGATAAATAGTACAACGTTTTAGCTCAATTACATCAGAATATCCCTATATTTAGGGCATTCAAGAGATAATGTCATTCATTAATCACGAAGAATATCTATTAAGAATACTTAATGATAAACGTTCACGATCGATGGCTATAGAGATGAGATCGTTAAGGGAACTGATTTTATCAGGCTTGAATAATTCCTGTTTTTCATAACCATTGATGGTCACTCTTGATCACAGGGAAGATGTATGAACGGCACGACTTAAGCCATATCAGAGATCAGTTCTTTGTTATATTTTTTCCCAGAACAAGCAGTACAAGGCCATCAAAGAAGAGTGTGATCCCGACAAATACCCCTACAAGCAAAGAGGAGCCAGAGGGCCAGGTGAGTAGGACTACCATGCCTAAGACAAATGATAAGAGCCCATTGACCATTCCCCAGACACTTACCCCATGCTCTTTAAAAAGCTGCCCCATCGCAACACTGGCGTAGGCATCCACAAAGAAGTAAAATGCCAACAACAGGCCAAGCGAAGCGATACCTACATCGGTAAAAAGTAAGAAGATAAGGGCAGCCACTGTGTTAAAAAAAGGACGTAACCAGGCGATAAGATGATGGTCTATATGCTGATAAGCTGCGTAAGCTTGCGTAAACGCGCCAAAGAGCAGCAGCCAACCGACAAGATAACTAAGTGTGATGCTAAATATCTGAGGTACCAGAAAACCAGCCCCTCCAATAAGCATCATCATGATGCCGGCATGTTTGGTGTTCTTGGCAAACTTATCAAGCCATATCTTCTCTATCATCCTTCATCCTTGTGTATGTACTCATGCGACAAGATACGAAAACAGAGCTTTGCATCACCTTCACTTTCAACTCGGGAAAGGTCTGCTTGAAGAGTAGTACTTTATAGTAGCACTTTTTAACAGGGATTTGGCCTCATCCACCCTTTCTTGATCGCTCTTTTTGTGCCAAATCCGCACTGCTGCCACTGTTAACGTCATTGATGATAAAGATGAGGCTTCCGAGCATAAAAAGAAGCATCCCTGTGATGACCGCAGCAGCAAGATAGATGCTATAGGTCTTTTTATCCAAAAGCATGTCATCCCCTTTCTGTCTTTAGAGGTACTTTATTCTATTACTATGAGTATTAGTGATCTATTAAGTCTTTATCAAGTAGGAATACTTTAGCTATCTTTATAGTAGAGTAGAGAGTCGATGTGAACGATGCTAAAGCTGCTTCAGGCTCTCTTTTATCTCAGTGCGCATCGCCTTGATCGCTTTGGTCACTCTTTTGTTCGCACCATCATCCTCAAGTCGCTCAAACTCCTTCTGCCATGTCTTATGAAGTCGTGATGATCCTGATCGGATGTCTTTTGGAAAGAAGATGGTCAGATCCTCGATAAGAAGGACATCCGACCACCCTTCGATCGTGACGTCCCGTTGTGAAGAGCCATAACGGACTTCATCACTCAGACGCTGTAGATGGTTCAGGCGTTGTAAGATCATAAAACCAGAATCCCTGAGTGTACTGTTGTACTCGTTCACATCAGTACGGTAGACCATATAACTCAGTGTCAATACAGAGAGTATCAAAATAAACAGTGAAGACGAAAGTTGTGAGCTCATCCATGTTTTCATACTTACAGTATAGCTCAATAGAGGACTTTCAGATCGTGATGAACATCACAAAAGCAAGTGTAAGACTCACTCACCCGATCTCCTCCTCAAGTCTTGTGATCAATGTCTTCCGGTCATCCTCACCATGCATCTCATAGTGATGCACTGCCAATGTGATATCATACTTACAGACTTTTTTAAACTTTTTTTGAAGCTCTCCAAGCTCTATCTTGAGACTACTCTTATGCAAGACCACAAAATCATTACCAAAGATACGAAAGACCATCGACTCAGAGAACGAACGCATCAAAAAGCCGGACAACTCCTGTAATACGGTATCTCCCAACTCCCAGCTGTAGGCATTATTAAAGCTTGTGAAATCTTTTATGGAGATGATATTGGCACTGCTGAAGTGCTGGCCATCCATCCCATACTCCAAGACCAGATGAAGGTATTTCAGATTGAACAGACCCGTCAGCGGGTCTTTAAAGAAGTGTGATAGTCGCTCCTCCTCGATGACATTGGTCGGAAGCTGTGTGATAGCGATGTTGATATGAATACCCCGGAACACCTCTAAAGCTGCAGCGACGACATCCCGGTCATACTGGATACCGGCAAGCGACTGCAGCTCCTCAAGAGCGATATCAAGCTCTTTTCTGGGTTTATAGATCCGGTTTGTCGTCATCGCATCAAAGGTATCGGCTACTGCCAAAATACGTGCCAGCGGCGGTATCTCATCACCCTTGATACCGTAAGGGTAACCACTACCGTCATACCGCTCATGATGGTACTTTACAATGTCGACAAGATCACTATAGAGGTGGATGCTCTTAAGGATGCTCTCACCTACATTGACATGGTTTTTGATGATCTCATACTCACGATATGTCAGGCTTCCCGGCTTTAGCAGGACACTATCTGGTGTGACGATCTTACCGATATCGTGTAAGACGGCTGCCTCATAGAGCCGTTTCACATCCGCATCACCGTAGCCCATCTTCTCTGCTATCATCTGGCTATACTGTGCGACCCTTCGAGTATGACCAGCCGTATAGGTGTCACGCTCTTCGGTAAGGTTTACCATGGCGAAGATGATATCACGATAACTCTGCAGCCGCTCTTCTTGAACGATGTTGAGCTCCTGGGTACGCTTTTTGACCAGTCTATCAAGTCTTGTGCGCTCTTTGGCGATAATATTAGAACGCTCCATAAGATAATAGAGCAGTGATAAGGCAAAGGAGGTGATCAACAGTGAGAAGATGACCTGATAGGTGAACTGCTTCTTATGCGTGGCAAAATGGGCGTTTTTCTCAAATGAGATCAGGTATGCGACAAAACGCTGTTCGACATTTCGGATAGGCAAGAAGGTAGCTACGACCGTATGATGATGACTGATCGACTCTGCCAGGGAACGATGCTCCGAGATCGCCTGATGAACAGTTGGATCATTCAGGGCTTCAAGGTATTCATCGTACTGAATATCAAACATCATATAGACCTCATTATCGACAAAATAACCCTCATCGACTATGGACTGCAGATAATTACTCTTTTCTGAGAGAAACACCTTGTCACCAATGATCTTCTTATCTACCATGAAGTAGAAAGACTTATCTCTAAATATCTGGGTGAGCTGATGGATGATCGCATTCATAGAGACACTGATCTCGACACTTCCCAGATGTCTTCCCTCATCGATGATAGGGTAGACATAGCGATAACCGTTAAAGATCCGCCCCTCCTCAAAACCCTCCACATAACGTTTTTCTGTATTGGCCACTTTTACCGAATAGCGGACATCAAAGAGAGGGTCACCATATTTCTCGCGACGATGCATCCGTAAGAAACTGCGGCCATCACTCTGATGAAAATGGAGCTGTCTTATGTAAAGAGACTCTTTCAGATTGTCATAACGCTGCTGCATGACTGCATAGAGCTCATCATGAAGCTGCGTCGTCTTGGCAGCATCAGCGTCAGGAAGCTGCCGTAAGATCATTAACGTATCCGGTCGCATGATGATATTGTCAAAGACAGCTTTGGCATTCAGACGAAAAGTGGTGATCGCACCTTGATAAAGGTTAGAGAGCTCGACAGTATGGTTATCAATAAGGTTTTTTCTATGTTCCTCATAGATACCATACATATAACTG
>JAUWRZ010000425.1 GCA_030610325.1 Sulfurimonadaceae bacterium
GATATCTCACTCTCTATTACCCATGATGGGGATTACGCAGTAGCTGTAGTAGCCATCGAAAGCAGCAGTTCTAAAACGCTATATTGACTTTGAGACTGGGGTTCTTTAACTGCTCTTTGAGATCTGTCCCCTCACTCTCTCCAGATCCCTGCAGCATCTCACGTTTCTCACGTCGTCTCTGCTCCTGCTCAGCCATAGGGTTCGAATCGACTATAGGCTCACCGTCACTATCACTACCATAGACACTCAGCTCTCCACCAATAGAGGGCAGCGCCTCAAGAAGATAGCTGGCATCACTGCTATATAGGATCAACGGGATCAAAAATAGAGAGAATATACGCATATGTTTCCTAGTTTATGGTTCAATAATGTTATGCGTATTGTGCCCTAAACTGGCTTTAGGAGATCTCTGATATAGAGGTACTCTTTATCTAGAGCACCTCTATTTTCTTAAACAGCGTTATATAAGCACTTGCGTAAAGATATCTGCTTAGCCACCACCGACAAAATCCAGTAACTCCACCTTATCACCATCCATGAGTCGGTGTGAGTCCCACTTCTCCTGCTTTACTATCTCCATGTTCACTGCAGCAGCCATCACCTTGCCCTTTAGACCTAATACCGTGATCAGGGTCTCCATCGTATCTTCTTCAGAGAACGTCCTCTCTTCTCCATTTACAATAACTGTCATCTTTTTCCTTCGTATAATAAATATATCATCAGTTCATTTGCGCAATAGCAATATCATAAGGGGTATAGCCATCTTCATTCACCGCGTAAAGGCCTGCACCGATCTCCTCACCCACATCAGCACCTTTATGCAAAAGGTCGTTGACGTTGTGTTCATCTGTTTCGAAGAGAGCGTCATGTAAAGAGAATGAGTTGGCGAAGAGAGATGATGTTAGCAGTAGATAAAAGAAGATCTTGTGCATAATACCTCACCCTTAAAAAGTAGTGAGATTTTAACAGACCTTCCTAAAGATCAGACTATAGAGGATATGCTAATGACCTTGTTTAATCACACGTGATCCGAAAACTGTCATCCAGACTCTCTGGTAAGACCAAAGTCTGAAGACCACTACCTTCCATCTCGGCACATAGTCGGTCTCTATAATCATAGGTATTTTCGACATACCGCTCATCATACTCGACATGAAAGACCGGTTTACCCGCATCTATGAATGGATCTAATCTATCACACTCATCAAAGTAGTTACACTCTTCATCCACACTTAGATCAAAATAGGGTTCAAGGTCCTCTATCTGGTCAAGATCGTTCATCAAGCCGATGGCAAGACCGCGTTCATGTGCCTGATCAGCCAACCATCGGTTGTAGGTCAACTGCTCATCATAGCTCAGAGCGATACCTGTCTCATTCCTGCTACTTGCACCATCGACATTAGCGGGTACGACACCATCACACCCCTTCTCTTTGGCAAGGTCCAATCTCTCTGTCATAAGGGGACGCAGGTCCGGGTCACTGATATCAAGCCATCGTTCCTCAGTGTCTTCACTTAGAGGCTCTCCCTGTGCCACCTCCGGAAAATCATCGATGTTCTCATCAGTAAGCTCATAGCTGCCCCCACTGAAATGACAAAGGACATATCTCCCATCATCATGCAGTGAACGGATCAGCTCCATAGATGAGTCGAACAAATCGATAAGATAGACATCTACATCATACTCTGTATTGATACGCCCATCCTCTCCCGGTAGTAGCTGCCACTGCCAGGAGGTGTTCATATCCGGTCTGTACCAATCCAGGGCTTCATCGATGACAGGAGTCCCATCGACAACCGCAATATCATCAGAGTCAGGGACCTCTCCACCAGCAGCCAGGATGACTCTGTTTAGATGCTCTTGTGCCGCATCCGCACTTATCAATGCCGTAGGTAGCAGTGCTTCTACGGAAGTCACAAAATCAGTGCTTTTAAGATCTATCTCTTTAGGCAGTAACTCTGTCAAAAGAGGGTCTAACTTGATGGCACCGTTTTGTGTATCTCCATCAGCATCGACTGATTGTAGCAGTCTCGCGAGGTTGAGTGCTGCGTCAGGCTCACCTGGAAACATACTGTATGGAGTAAGCATCTCCTTTTGCGCAGTAGCTGTCCCGATGAGGACATCACCAATAAAGAACGTCACATCATCACCGAGGACACAGGTGTACTCACCATCTGCATTGGTCGACCCCGATGTCCCTGAGGAGCAGCTGTAGAGCAGGCCTTCTACCGGATCATCGACAAATGTCCCAGTCACTCTCTCTGCAGAGGGAGCTATGTCATCACTACTACTACTGCTACTGCCACATCCACTTAACGTGACCATTATGGTGAGTATGGTTGCTATTATAAGTATATGACGTATTCGCATCATCACTCCTTTTTTAGTATAGGGCATCTCTAATAACCCTGTATATCATCAAGGTTATTAGAGATGCCCTATATTTGATCAATGTCGTTTTATCGCAAATAATGCGATATACACTGTTAATATAGTGTTAATAGATACGACCCATGCATGAAATATACAGTGAGAAGCTGAACAAACAGTATGCAAATCAAAATATAACGACAATATATGTTTCGCTTGGTAACAACTCTTTAC
>JAUWRZ010000406.1 GCA_030610325.1 Sulfurimonadaceae bacterium
AAAGTTAAAAGATGATGCAGATATCCGTAATATGGCAGTCATCTTCTATGCAGTCGGTTCGCCTGAACTCCTCGACCTCGCCTCGATCAAAAAGGCGGCAAAAGCGATCGATGCTGAAGTCATCGTCCATACAGGAGAAGCCCATGATATCAAAGCACTGCAAGATCAGATAGCGAACGATCTTAAAGAGGCCCGTAGTGGTGATCTCACTGCCCGTGAAGATGGCGGCCGCAGGCTTTTACCCTTCATCTTTATCGCCTTGCTCTTCTGGTTTCGACGCGGTGTAAGCGTACAGATATGGAGAGTCTCATGAGAAGGTGGCATAGCTATACGGCATTGATTATCGTGTTTGTGAGCGTGCTATATCTTTTTATGGGGTATGAGGGTGAGTGGGATGAACTGTTCATGACTCCAGATCAAAAAGGGTACCGACACTTCAAACAGGGTGACTACAAGGCAGCAGCCGATACCTTTGAAGCACCGATGTTCAAAGGTGTGGCGCTTTATAAAGCCGGGGAGTTCAAGAAAGCGCAGATGGTCCTAAGTGTGTTCACCTCCAAAGAGGGGCGTTTCAACTATGGCAACGCGCTCTTTATGGATGGTGCTTACGATAAGGCAATAGAGGCGTATGGCCTGGCACTTCGTATCGATCCGGAGTTTCTGGTAGCAAAAGAGAACTTGGCTCTTGCCAAAGCACGTAAAGAGGAGATCGACAGACATCGGGACAATGATGAAGGTACAGGCGGTAAGCTGGCTGCCGACGAGATAAAGTTCGATAATACGGACAATCGTGGACAGGAGATCGTAGAAGAGGGGAGAAAAGAGAAAAGTGCCGGTGAAGTGAGATGGCTTGACAGGCTTCAGACCTCTCCGAGAGAGTTCCTGAAAAACAAGTTCGCTTATCAGTACCAGATGCAGGGAGCCGAAGATGCGCATTAATCTCTTACTTCTTTTTCCATTTCTTCTCTTTGCGATGCAGGGTGATGTCACTGTACATATCCAGCCAAAGGAACGTTATTTTGTAAGTGAGAAGATCGTCTTACAGCTCGATGTCAAGACTACGGGCTTCAGTGTCAGTGATGTACGCGTCGATACCTCTGACTTAAAAGATCTCATCATCGTCGCACCCAAAAGTGCTGCCTATGTCCAGAGTGAGGAGACAGGTGGAGAGTCATGGCAGGTAGCCGTGTATGAGTATGAACTCTATCCATTGCGAGGTGGTGAGATCTTCTTAGCACCCTTAGAGGTCTCCTTCAGCGGCTCCATGGGGTATGGGCAGCCCAAGCAATCCTTTACCAAAAGAAGCGAGCCTTTGACGCTACAAGTGGATTCGCCTGTCGGTACTGATGGCTTTGTCCTTTCGACACCAAAATTGACGCTGGATGTAGAGTATAAGCCAGACCCTGAGATACTCAAAGTCGGTGAAGCCTTTGAACGCACCGTCACTATCATCGCGGTCGATGTACCCGATCTTCTGCTCCCCTCGGTAGCCATCGAGAAGCAAGAAGTTCTTAAGGTCTATGATGATGAACCGCGACTCTCTCTGGAGCAGGGCAAAGCGAGTCGGGTAGAACATCAGACCATCATCGCTTCGCATGAGGGAAATATGACGCTACCTGAGCAGAAGCTATACTGGTTTGATAGTGTCAACGGCATCTTACATGCCGAGACCATCGAAGCAGTCGGTTTTAAGGTAAGCGGAGGGTCGGCCACGATGACAGATGAGCAGCATAAGCACTCAAAGTCACTCTGGATCTGGTCTGGCATCTTTGTCGCACTGGCAGCTCTTGTGCCATTGCTCTTCTTTATCGTGAGATATGAAAGAAGATATATCACACATCTTCCAAGGTCGATCAATCCTAGAGAGTAGGTAAGAGTGATCTTTATGTCGAGTGTGCTCGCATACTTTGGCACAGTAAGACATGCTCTTTTATGTTGCCTCATCCCCATTTTCTGTTAGCTATCACCGGACTTCTATATCCATTGAGTCTACTGTTTTATATACCTTTAACGTTAAGTGTAATAAGATTGATCCATGATAACCTCATTTAAGTGCAAAGAGACCGAAAAGATCTTTAACCGATCGTTTTCAAAAAGAGTTCCACAGGAGATGCAGAGGGCTGGTTATAAAAAGCTATTGATGCTTGATGCAGCAGTGGAACTGAAAGATTTGAAGATACCACCTTCCAATCATCTGGAAAAACTCAGTGGCGACCGGGCAGGGCAGTACAGTATTCGGGTCAACAGACAATACAGAGTCTGTTTCACATGGTATGACGGTAGAGCCGAAGATGTCGAGATGATCGATTATCATTAAAAAGGAGACAAAATGGCAGATATCAGTCCTATTCATCCAGGTGAGATCCTTTATGAAGAGTTTTTGGAACCATTGAAGTTGAGTCAAAATGCTGTGGCAAAGGCCATCAACGTATCGGCAAGACGTATCAATGAGATCGTCAATGGAAAGCGTGCAGTAACCGCTGACACAGCTTTGAGGCTCTCACTGTTCTTTGGGACGACACCTGATTTTTGGTTGCATCTTCAGTCCAAATATGATCTCGAAAGTGTAAAAGAGAGATCTTTTGATAAGTTGCAAGAGGAGATCAAAGAGTATGTCGCATGATGCAAGTATGTATCAGTATCTTTTGTCTCACTTTCTTAGGAACTCTATTTTGATGTAGCCTCGTCCCCTTTATCATTTTCTATAAAGATAAGTATACTTTACATTTATAATGAAAT
>JAUWRZ010000376.1 GCA_030610325.1 Sulfurimonadaceae bacterium
CTGATCCGTTATCTTGTCTTAAATGATCATTCGATCTTCATCAGTGAGGATATGTTGAGTACACTTTTTTATATCATCAAAAATAAGAAGGCTACATTGGCATTCTTTAAAAGTATCCTTGACAGATGGCATGTTGTCTCTTTTGGAGTAGCGTTGATAGAGGATGCAGTCAATATTGCTCTGGAAGAGGATCAGGACCTTGAAGATATCTTACAGTGTCTTTGTGCTCAAAAGAATGGTTGCACTGCTCTGATCACGCATGATAAAAAGTTTTATGATTGTGGTTTGTCAATCTATACAGCCGACGAGTTTCTAAGAGAGAAGGAATAACAACGATCTTCTCGATTTGTTCTCATGTATGTTTGGTGTCAGTCGCAAAAGTGAGTACAATAACAACACTTTAAACCGAAGGCTAACAATGAACCCACTCACAAGACTCCTAAGTACCATAGCGATCGCTATGACCGCTATCGCTCCGCTAAGCGCATCAGAAGCAAAGGTCGCCCATGTGCTTGCTCCCTGGCAGGCTGAAGGGATGCTCTTTATGATCGAGGAGAAGAAGGCGAGGTTCTTTGGAGCTATCGAGGGGACGATGTATGTGCAGACCGGGGATAAAGCCCATATGGATGAGCTTTCGTTCGTCTGTCCAAGTACACAGATCATTGACTTGAGTAACGATACTGTGACCACGGAGGGTAACTGTATCATCGGCGTGGAAGAGGACGTCATCTTTGCTGCGTTTTCCTGCGCGGGACCGACAGATGGATGTGAGGGAAGGTTCGATCTTAAAGGGGGTACTGGCAAGTTCAAAGGTATCTCTGGTGGAAGTCTGATGAGTTCACGAACGGCGATGAAGGGGCTGGCCATCGCACCGGGGACGATGACGGCTCAGAAACAGGCTTCAGGATTGATGGTCCTGCCGGAGCTGACCTATAAGCTCCCTGCGAAATAGCCTTGAGTGCCGAACTTGAGCATACCACCTTAGTCGCTTTTGGTGATAGTATCACTTTCGGGGCGGGTGATGGACCAGACGGTGGTTATGTCCCTATCCTTACGGAGTTGCTTACAGATGCGACCGGATATCCTCACCGCATCATCAACAAAGGTATCTCCGGAGAGACTTCATTTGAGGGGCTTCTGCGTTTAGCAGCGATCATCTCCTCCTATCCGGAGGCCAACTGTTATCTCATCTTGTTTGGTATGAACGATGCACGACCATGGGCCAGAGTGCCAAGTGGTCTGGGTCAAGACCCTGCACCTAATGACTCTTATAAAGCAAATATAGAGAAGATGATCGAGATGGTAAATGCAGCAGGAAAAGAGGTGGTCTTAGCCAAGGTACCTATGGCCCTTGGTGATCAGAAAGATTCTGCTCCTTACGAAGACCCTGATCTGGGAGCTAGAAGCGTGAACATCAAAGTCTATAACCGGGTGATCGATGAACTGGTCGCAGACCCGAAAAACAATATAACTATCACACCTCCAGATCTCTATACGCACTTTAAAGCACACCATGGAGATGAGTACTTTGACAATGTCCATCCCAATGCCATGGGCTACCTATCTCTTGCCAAATTATGGTGTGAGGCTTTGATCTAGCAGTGTTTAATATCTAAAAACTCAAAATGATCGATTTGGTTTATAACCTTAAACATGAAGTGAGTACAATTGTGTCATCTATATCTATGTTTAGGAAGATCGTTTGATACTTAAAAAAATTATCTGGATACTACTGTTTATCATACCGCTTTATGCTCAGAGTGGGACAGTCACCTCGGGCTACTCGGAAGAAGCCCTCAAGAAGATGATAGGGCGGATGCTCGTCATCGGTTTTGATGAGGAGAGACTCTCTTCAGACAGTGCCATAGCCTCTGATATTATAAAATATGAACTAGGTGGTGTCATCCTCTTTGACCGTTTCTTTACGGAGCGTACAAAGGTCAAGAACATCCGTGACCCACAGCAGCTAAAGAAGCTGACAGCACAACTGCAAGAGATCACTTCAAAGCCTCTGCTGATCGCTATTGACCAGGAGGGCGGTAAGGTGGCGCGGCTAAAAGAGTCCTATGGCTTTGCCCTCACCGAGTCTGCTGCTGAGATAGGGACGCGTGATGATGTCATGTTTGCCAGAGAGACCTACCGCTCTTTGGCAAAAGAGCTCTCCGTCAATGGCATCAACTGTGATTTTGCACCGGTCGTCGATCTGAGTGTCAACCTGGAGAACAAGGTCATCTATGGTCTGGGACGATCGTATGGAAGCAGTCCTGAACAGGTGTCGAAATATGCCGGTATCTTTATGAACGCTCTGAAAGAGGAGGGCGTCGTCAGTGTGCTGAAACACTTTCCTGGCCATGGCTCCTCCCTGGGTGATTCACATGAAGGTTTTGTCGATGTCTCTGATACCTGGTCGGAGATCGAGCTCAGACCTTATGCAGAGCTCATCAGACAAGGTAGCGTTGACATGATCATGACGGCACATGTCTTTAATCGTCATCTCGATAAAACGTACCCTGCGACACTCTCTCACAATGTCAACACCAAGCTGCTTAGAGAGAAGATGGGCTATGAAGGTGTCATCATCTCTGATGATCTGCAGATGAAAGCGATCGAGAAGCAGTACACGCTTAAAGAGACCATCATCCTGGCTATCAACTCCGGTGTGGATATGCTGCTCTTTGGCAATCAGCTTGGCGATCAGGACACGGATGAACTCATCGATGTCATCTATAAGCAGGTCAGAAGTAATAAGATCGATCTCTCAAGTATCACCAAAGCCAATGAAAGAATAAAGACACTGCATAGCAAGTATGTAGATCATTAGCCGTAGAAAGAGCCTTTACTTTACACTACTGTTGTCATCTATATAGTTCAAAATACTCTCTTTTGTTTTGACCTGTTCAAACTTCCCAAGTGTCGCTGCATTTCCAACAACGTTCTTCAGAGCATAACGCTCA
>JAUWRZ010000154.1 GCA_030610325.1 Sulfurimonadaceae bacterium
AGCCGTGTTCAAGCCCCATCATGATGTCAGAAGCAGAAGCTACGCCGGGAAGCAGAGTCACGCCCATAGATCTTGCGCTTTGAAGCAGGGTCGGTGTCATGCCCGGGCTGATGGAGAACTGTGCTCCGGCATCATGGACACGCATGAGGTCTTCTGGGCTCAGGACAGTCCCGGCACCTATGATGGCATCTGGACAGTGTGTGGCGATCTGCTCTATGGCCTTAAGTGCTGCCGGTGTCCTGAGTGTGATCTCGAGGATATTGATACCGCCTTCGATGAGCGCATTGGCAAGCGCTACGGCATCGTCAGCATCATCGATGGCGATCACGGGGATGATCGGCGATACCTCCATGACTTGTGTGGCTGTTAACATGACTCTTCTCCCGGTAGAGCAAAATTGCACGCACCCTCTTCGGCGCCGCTCACACTGTTACGCATACTGGCAAAGAGTTCGCGTCCCATGCCGAAGTGGTTACCGGAAAGATCAGCTGAAGCTGCATCCCGACTAGCAAGTATCTCGTCATCGACAAGAAGCTCCAGTCTACCGTTGTCACTGTCAAGACGGAGCATGTCCCCCTCTTCGATCTTAGCGATCATTCCGCCTGAAGCAGCTTCTGGTGTCATATGGATAGCAGAAGGGACCTTCCCTGAAGCTCCCGACATACGGCCATCTGTGACGATGGCGACTTTAAAGCCGCTATCTTGGAGTGCGCCCAGTGGCGGCATCAGGCCGTGAAGTTCCGGCATGCCGTTGGACTTGGCTCCCTGAAATCGAACGACGGCGATAAAGTCACGCTCTAGCTCACCAGCTTTAAAAGCGTTTTGAAGCGCTTCTTGGGTGTGAAAGATCATAGCCGGAGCTTCTATGAGACGGTGTTGGGGTTTGAGGGCTGAGGTCTTGATGACACTGCGGCCGATGTTGCCATCAAGGACGCGAAGACCGCCCTGGGCATCAAAAGGCTCATCGACGGATGCGACAACACTGTTGTCAAATGAGTGAGTCGGAGCTTCTTTGTAATGCAGTTCACGCTCATCAAGGAACGGCTCTTGCAGATAACGCTCAAGTCCAAAGCCGACGATGGTGTTGACATCATTGTGCAGAAGTTTGGCATCGAGCAGTTCACGGATGACCAGACCCATACCGCCAGCAGCGTGAAAGTGGTTTACATCGGCTGAGCCGTTAGGATACATACAGCACAACAGTGGAACCACTTTTGAGAGCGCATTGAAATCGTCCCAGGTAAGGACGATCCCGGCTGCGCGTGCCATGGCGACAAGATGCAGTGTATGGTTGGTCGAGCCGCCGGTAGCCAGCAGTCCGATGATGGCATTGACAAAACTCTTCTCATCAAGCATCCTGCCCACAGGCATATAGTTCTCACCCAGCGGGCTTATCTTTAAGACCTGTTTGGCCGCAGCTTCAGTCAGTGCATCACGAAGTGGGGTCTCAGTATTGACAAAAGAGGAGCCGGGGAGGTGCAGCCCCATGATCTCCATCAGCATCTGATTTGAGTTGGCGGTGCCGTAAAAGGTACAGGTCCCGGCACTGTGGTAGGAAGCGGCTTCGGTCTCGAGTAGTACAGAACGGTCGACATTTCCTTTGGCATACTCCTGACGGATCTTTGCTTTTTCGGCATTGCTGATCCCGGATGGCATCGGACCAGCGGGGATAAAGACTGCTGGAAGATGACCGAACGAGAGCGCACCGATGAGCAGACCCGGGACGATCTTGTCGCAGACACCGAGATAGAGGACCCCATCGAACATATTGTGAGAGAGGGCGATAGCCGTTGCCATGGCGATGGTGTCACGACTGTAGAGGCTTAGCTCCATACCCGGCTGAGACTGGGTGATGCCGTCACACATCGCAGGCACGCCACCGGCGAACTGTGTAGTCACACCCTCATGGTCTAGGGTGCGTTTGATGAGTGAAGGGTAGGTCTTGAAAGGTTCATGGGCAGAGAGCATGTCGTTGTAGGCGGAGACGATGGCGATGTTCTCGCGTTTAAGTCCGGAGAGCTCCTCTTTCTCATGAGCAGAACAAGAAGCCATACCATGCGCAAGGTTGCTACAGCCAAGTGCTTCACGGCTGACGCCTTGATGGTGTGCCGCTTGGATACGTTGGAGATAGACATTACGGCTCTTCTCGCTGCGTTTTATGATGGCTTTGGTAACGGCTAAAACGGTCTCGTTCATGCTTTATCCTTTGGTGTAATAGACTTCAAGTGGAAGTGTCTGCTGATCGATCATGGTGCGTATGGGCATAGTGTTGACTTCTCCGTCCTTCATCGCTTCAAGGTAGACCTCATATTTCTTCTCACCCTCTATATGCAGAAGCAGTGAACGGGTGTCTAGCAGTCGCTTACGACTCAGCGTCATGCGTTCATAAGGGGCTATAGGAGGTGTGATGGCGATACAAGCTGCATCAGTGTTCAAGGCCTCATCAAGGGCAGTCGCGTCAGGGAAAAAGGATGCCGTGTGACCATCATCGCCCATACCCAGGAGAACGACATCAAATGGCTGTGAGAGTACGCTGATGTCTTGGAGACACTGTATTACTCCATCTTTTGCCGTGAGCGCACTGTTCTTAAGGCCGATAAAGCTGGCATCTGATGCTTTGTCTCTGAGCAGATGTGTCTTGACAAGGTACTCATTACTATCGCTACTCTCAGGAGCCACCCAGCGTTCATCGACAAGTGATATCGTCACTTTCTCCCAGGGTAGATCGACATGGGAGAGCTTCTCAAAGAGTGCTTTGGGTGTCGAACCACCGGAGACGACCATCGAGGCCTTACCATTCTTAGCGATGCCTGAGGTAAGCTCCCGGGTGATGCGTTCTATCAGGGCCTGATGCAGATCGCTTTTTCCGTGATGATCGTGAAGTAGGGGAGTCTGACTACTCATGCCAGCTTCTGTTATCACGCTCTATCAAAGCGATGGAGGCAGTAGGGCCGTCCGAGCCGGCAGGGTAGGGTTTGGCTTTAGTGTTTTGTGCCTGCCATGCGTTCAAGATATCATCAGCCCATATCCAGGCTGCTTCGACTTCGTCACGGCGCATAAAGAGGGTCGGGTTGGCGCGGATGACATCAAGCAGAAGATGCTCATACGCTTCAGCGGTACGAATACTCTTCTCTGGGACATTAAGGTCAAGTTCGACACCTCTGAGGCGCATCCCTTCACTCAGTCCGGGGATCTTGTTCATGATGGAGAGTGTGATGCTCTCATCAGGCTGAAGTCTGATGATGAGTTTGTTCGACTCGAGGCAGTTGCCCCCTTTTGGAAAGATAGAGTGTGGTACTGCTTTGAACTGGATCATGATCTCAGAGTAGCGTTTGCGCATCCGTTTTCCGGTGCGCAGATAAAAAGGGACCCGATTCCAGCGCCAGTTGTCTATGTCCACCCGTAAAGCGGCAAAGGTCTCGGTACTACTCTTCTCGTTACCGCCATCTTCTTCGAGATAACCCGGTACTGCTTTGGTACCGCTGATCCCCTCCTCATACTGGCCGCGAACGGTCTTCTGTCCGATATCCTCAGAGCTGATAGGACGAAGTGAGCGCAGTACTTTTAGCTTCTCATCACGTACACTGTCGCCGTTTAGATTGTAGGGTGGTTCCATCGCGACAAGACAGAGCAGTTGAAGCAGATGGTTTTGTATCATATCGCGCATGGCACCAAAATCATCATAATAACTCCAGCGTCCCTCTACTCCGACGGTCTCTGAGACGGTGATCTGGACATGATCGATGTTCCGTGAGTTCCAAAGCGGCATGAAAAGCGCGTTTGAAAAGCGCAGGGCAAGGATGTTCTGAACAGTGTCTTTACCAAGGTAGTGGTCGATGCGGTAGATCGCTGACTCCTTAAAGTAGCGGGCGACTTCATCATTGATGACCTGTGATGAGGTAAGGTCACGACCGATGGGCTTCTCAAGGACGACACGAGAGCTAGGCTCGATCAGCTTCCAGCTGTCAAGCTCTTTACAGATGACGCCGTAGAGTTCAGGCGAGGTGGAGAGATAGTCCACACGTTCACGATCTGGGAACTCTGCTAACATCTCTGCAAGTGCAGCATAATCATCATGGTCGTTTACATCGACTTTGACATAACTCAGCTGCTCTGCGAACTGCTCAAAGACTGCTTCATCGAAGAGGTCGTCTTTAAGGAACTCGTTGAGTTTGCTTCTTGTAAGCTCCAGGTGTTGCTCTTGCGTGACAGCTTTTCTGCTGACAGAGATGATCCGGCTTTGACGGTTAAGATAACCATCATTGCTCAGGTGATAAAGTGCCGGCATCAGTTTACGCAGGGCAAGGTCTCCGTGCCCACCAAAGATGATGATATCGCACAGGTTGTTCGTCTCACTCATTTAAAAACCTTGATATATTGATTAGTTTGTGAATTATGCCCAAGAAAGATCAGATCTGAGCAAGTAGGGTCGTCAGCTTCTTAGTCCAAGGATCTCTTTGAGAATGATCTCGAGCTCTTCTCTGGACGCTCCGGCAAAATTATTTTTCAAAAACATCTCGATGCCTTTGTCCTTATGGTCGATCAGCGGGACGATCTTGATGCCTGTGATCTCAGACATGAAGCGTGACTCATCGCCCTCCTCATAGGCATGCAGCAAGGTAGAGCGGGCAAAATTGTTCAAGATATGATAATAGATATGCAAGAACTCGATCTCAAGGACCTCAAGACCAAAGAGATGGGTAGTGATCTTCCCCTCATGCGAAGCTATCTCACGGATCTTACCGGGTTTGACGGTGATCCCGATCTCCTCTTTTATCTCGCGTATCAGAGTATGGACGGGTGTCTCACCCTCTTCCATCGTCCCGCCGGGAAAGGCTACACGTCCGTCCCAGCGGTCGATCATGATCAGTGCCGGACACTGCTGGTGCCCAAGCTCGTCTTTAAAGTATTTCCATGGGGAGATCTCTCTTACATAGATAGCAAGGAACACAGCATTACGATCGTTCTTATCTAAAGTCCCAAATGGGACTCTTTTAAATTTGGCCATAGGAGGTGGGTATCCGATTTTTTTTTGATTTTAGCGTATAATTACTTTGAATGATCGGGTATGATGGCTTGATCTTTTGTACCTGAGTGTTTTAGGAGGGATATATGGATATTCAGTCTGTTTTAGATGAGATAAGAGAGGAGATAGAGCCACTGTTCGGACAGGGGAAAGTCGCTGACTATATCCCGGCGCTTGCCAAAGTGGACCCCAGGAAGTTCGCGATGAGTGTGACACTGCTTGATGGAAGTCACTACAGTATCGGTGCTGCAAAAGAGCGCTTCTCCATTCAGAGTATCTCCAAAGTCTTTGCTTTCACACTGGCACTCAAGGAGTATAGAAAAGCCCTTTATAGACGTGTCGGTGTGGAACCTTCCGGCGACCCTTTTAACTCACTGGTCCAGCTTGAGTATGAAGAGGGCCGACCGCGAAACCCGTTTATCAACGCTGGTGCTATTGTCGTTGTCGATGCTCTACGAAAAGTCTATGGCGATGATGCCGAGACTTTTGAGACTATCTTGGCGTTTATCAGAGAGGTCGCTGATGATGAGACCATTGTGATCGATGAAGAGGTCGCGAGATCAGAGATGGGGCATGGCTACCGAAATCTCTCACTGGCAAGTCTCATGAAGAGTTTTGGCAACTTCGAGCATGAACCTGCTGATGTCTTAAGTATCTATTTTAGACAGTGTGCGGTAACGATGGATGTGAACGGACTCTCAAGGGCGATGCTCTATCTGGCAAATGGTGGGATCGACCCTATCACGCAGAAGGTATTTTCTTCTGTGCATCAAGCCCGGCGGATCAATGCTGTG
>JAUWRZ010000186.1 GCA_030610325.1 Sulfurimonadaceae bacterium
AGTAAAAGCTATTATTGAGATCCCTTACGGATCAAACATCAAATATGAAGTCGAAAAAGAGAGCGGTGCTGTTGTACTCGACCGTGTCATGCACTCTGCGATGTTTTACCCAGCTAACTACGGTTTTGTCAATAAGACCCTTTCTCAAGACGGTGACCCTGCTGATGTCATGATCTTGACTGAGTATCCGATGCAGGCCGGTTCAGTCCTTAACTGTCGTCTTGTCGGTGTACTTATCATGGAAGATGAGAGCGGTATCGACGAGAAACTGCTAGCAGTCCCTACTTCCAAGATCGACCCGACTTATGACGAGATCCAGGACCTCGAAGACATCCCGAGACATACGCTTGCCAAGATCAAGAACTTCTTTGAGACCTACAAGATGCTTGAGCCTAACAAGTGGGTCAAAGTCAAAGACTTCCAGAACAAAGCCGCAGCGACTAAAATCTTACAAGATGCGATCGACAACGTATAAATAGATGATATCGGGTATCTACGAACAAGATCTCATAGCCTATATACTTTTTGGCATCATCTTAAACTTTCTTTTCTCTATGCTCTTTGGCCTCTATATGAGCAAGAACATCGGTCTCGAAGAGATGATGTTGAGCAAAGGGGAGAAGGAGCAGCCCTGGTGGATGGTACTGGCACTTGTCATCCCTTTTATGAAGATGATGATAACACTTTACCGGGTCGCTATCTTACAACTCTATTTCCTCAATGAGGGTCACTCACATAAAGAGTACTGGGTCTATCTTACCAGCGATTGACACTCTACTGCGGTGAGCTGTAAAGACTCGCTGCACATTTGTTCCATAACATCTCTCCCCAAATACCTTTTTTACTCGATCGCCCACGATACTGAGCACGTTCAAGACGATGTTCCCATAGCTCTTCGACACCCGATGGGACCTTCATAGCCAGACCCTCCTCCAGCAGAAGTTCAGCATAACTACGTCTTCCCATCACATACATGATACAACTTCTCTTTTTTATCTCCAGATGATAACGCTGATACCGTCTAAGTCTCTTTTTTGCAAAGTCATACGCCTGAGGATGTGTACGATAGAACTTGATCACGACATCTTTACACTCACCGCCAAGCTGACTGTTCTCTGAGAGCTCTTCAAGAGTCTCGACCCCATAAGGCTGACAACGATAGGGAGTCTGTTCAATACGAAGATCGACATAGCGGTTATCTTTGATATGCACCAATGTTCCCAATAGAGGTTGGGCCCCTTCAAGCCAGGAGAGCAGTGTCCATAAAAGTATCAGATATCTCATAATAGAAATAGTAACACGAGTAAGCTCACAGCACCCTTCTATTTACTTTTAACATATTTTATTATCCAAAAACAGTGAACAAAAAAAATATTATTATCATATAACATAAATGATGTTGTATATGTTACTTTTTGTAAGCAATGGGGTAACAAATCTACCACCTTGGAGAAAATATCATCCTATTCTTGCTTAATATATTTCGTATTTACGCACTATTTCGTAAAATATAGTATGTTTTCAGCTTTAAACTTAAAGATGCAAATACGGTGTACAGGTCCTTAAAGCGATTTTGTATTACTTTTTCTTAATCAAACTATTTAGCAGACATATATTGTTGTAATGATTTCCTGATTTACCTATTATTATGGATCCTTATCATATGGAGTATTAATTGAGACTATTTACTATTTTATTATTATCATCTTTATCACTTTTCGCCATCACTCAAGAACAACTTCAGGTCCTGCAGACTGTACGCGATATTGCCCGTACTATCCCCGACAGGACAGGTGAGACCTATGAGAACACACTAAGTGCCATCTGTCTGACAGAGAGCAGTGCCGGACGTGATCTGATCGGTGACTTCAAAGAAGATATCCCCATCACCAAAGCATCTCTGGGAGTACTGCAGATCCAGGTCGCGACAGCCCGTTATATCAGTGACGGGGTCGACGATCTCTCATGGATAAAAGGGATTACCGATGCCCAACTCGCCAACAGACTTCTTGTCGATGTCAAACTCTCAGCACAGATAGCTGCACACTATCTCTCTTTATTGCAAAAACAGCGCGGTAGATACTTCAATATGGTCAGCGGTTATAATGGCGGTATGGTCAACTACCCTTATTACAGCCGTGTCATGAAGAACATGCTTCTTGTAAGACGACTTGTCGCCCAGGGAGTGATCACCTAGGAGTACCTGTCAGATCTATGCCCGATCGGCTCCTAGTCATCTGGTATAATCATACGAGCAGAACTACCCTTAGGAGCGATCATCAAAGAGTATAAACTGAAAGTCACCCTCACTATACTAAGTGCGACGATCTTCGCGCTTATCCTCATCCTGCTCGCTTTCATCATCCCTCTGAAAAAAGATGTCACCTCCTTTGAGAGAGCACAAAAGCCTAAAAGTGCCCTTGAGAAAGTCTCACATAGCGCCAGACAGTAGCACCCTGCTCTTTCTACCTCTATCATCATGCGACATCAGCATCTTTAGAAATAACTCTATAGCTATCTGTCATATTTTGACCTGTCATACTACTATTAGATCATAATAAGCAGATCTTTACAGCAGAGTCGATATGAAACCTTCTTCCAAAGAGCTGCTAGATGGCATCAGCCGACACTGTGCCAATCAGCTGACCTACTACCGTTATAACAGGCATACACTTCTTATCAGTGAGAAGTACCGAAGCGGCAGAGTTACTGCACTCGATTATGTCCAGGAATTGACACATCACTACTTTGAACAAGAGTACGCACTAAAGAAGGGATTTCGTCACGAGCTCGAGGCACAGATCCATGCTACAGCCTATCTCAATGACAATGACTACCGACACGGTATTATCGATGCTATACGCGATATCATCGATGAACTGGAGAGGGAGTGATGTTCATCCACATAGATATAGACAGTTTTTTTGCCTCGGCAGAGCGCAGTGTCGATCCGGCTCTAAAAGGCATCCCCATGGCAGTAGGAGGTAGAAGTAACCTGGAGATATTTAACAGACGACGGACCAATATTCGTCTGATGAACGACAATAGCGGTGCCTTCGTGACTCCGGTCTTCTACAGTGACCGGGAAAAAAGCTTTGACTCCTTCTTTGTAGATAAGATAGATGGAAAGAGAAAGATACGGGGTATCGTCACTACTGCCAGTTATGAAGCCAGAGCACGTGGTGTGAAGACAGCGATGCCCATCGCCCAGGCACTGCAGCTCTGTCCACAGCTCATCGTCGTCCCCTCACACTATCTACTCTATCATAGACTCTCACACGACATACAGCGTTTTCTTCAAACAAAGATACCACAGCTCGAACAGTACAGCATCGATGAGTTTTTCGGTGATCTCAGTGGATGGATAGCAGATACAGATGTCATGGCCTTCTCTAAAAGATTACAACAGGAGCTGTTAGAACGTTTCGACATCCCTGTCTCCATCGGTATCAGCCGGAGTAAATGGATAGCTAAAGTCGCTACAGACTCTGCCAAACCTTTTGGAGTCTATGAGGTAAAAGATATCGATGACTTTATACAGAAGATGCCCATAGAGGAGTTTCCCGGGATCGGACGAGGCTTTCAAAGGCGTCTTGGACAGTATGGTATCAGCAGACTCGGTGAGATCAAAGCACGAAAAGCACTCTTTTACTCCTGGAAAAGACCAGGTATCCAGCTCTACCATCGTGTGACAGGTACTGATAATGAACCCATAAGTAAAAAAAGTGATCGTAAGTCCATAGGGATCAGCCGGACCTTCGATGGACTTCGGGACCCTGACGAGCTCAGACGCCGTATCATGATAATGGCCCGGCATATCGTCTACATAGCCTTAAGCATAGATGCCAATCCAACGACCTACTATCTAAAGATAGACTATGAGTATGGTGTAAAAGTAAAGCAAAGTAGAAGTGTGGACCGGTTCTTTAGTGAGAGCCTTTTCAAAGCAGAGCTTGCACAGATGTATGATGAGATAGCCCAACCCGGAGCTGCAGCACTAAAGCTCTCTCTCAGTGTCTCCAACTTTACGGGTAATAATCTAAAAACGCTCTCTCTACTACATCTCGAAGAGGACCAAAGACGACTCCGACTGACCAGAGACCTCCACAGCCTTAGGGAGCAGTTCGGTCTCGATATCATCAAGAGTGGCAGTGAGTTATGATGAGAAGAGCCGCATATATCTTCAGCTCTTTATTCTGTTATCTTCTTGTAGATGCCCTTTGCCGTACCGGCCATGACGATCATCGGCGTAGCTCCCATCGTCACCCCTGCTCCGGCTGCTTCACCCATATAACCGGCCAGGTCTTCGATAAGCTTCATCATCTTACTGTCTCCACCGAGTCCATTGAAGATCTCTTTGCCACGCACAGAACCACTCTCACGGGCCTGGTCAAGCTGAGTGTTTAAGGTGTTTAGTGCTGAGACGATCGTATCTGTCGTACTCTCAAGCTGCTCTTCGGCAATATCGCTCATCATCACATCAGAACTCTCTTCTGTACCCTTTTGAACTGCTTCAGGTGCCGCTTCCAGCTCTTTCTTGCTACTTTTAGCCGCTGCTGCAGGCTCATCTTTTGCTGTGACGACCTTGACCTCGGCAGCTTCTGTCTTGGTGGAGAGTGTCGTTGAAGCCTTGGTCACACTCTTGGTCGATCCCGTAGTAGCCTTACTTTTTGGAGCAGCTGACTTTGGCTTGGCTGTCTTGGAGACGGGAGTAGCCTTCGCAGATCGGACTTTACTCTGATCATCAAGTTCGGCAGATGCTGCACTACTGCTTAAAATATCGATGGCATCCTGGCGCTTCAGATCATCATCAAACATCGGACTCGTCCCGATCACTTGCCCGTTTGTCGCTTTGAGATTAAAATAGGCCTTACCGTTCTTAGCCGTTTTACGCTCATAACGTTTCTCGGAAGAGGCGTTCTTTTTAACAGAGTTGATGCCGTTAACTGCACTCGCTCTCGCTTTGTAGTTCTCACTCTTTAAGATGACCTTCCCCTCATCATCTGTAAAACGAAATAAGAAAGGTTCGGCCGCATCACTCTTTTTAAACAAGACTTTCATCTGAGTTCCTTGAT
>JAUWRZ010000056.1 GCA_030610325.1 Sulfurimonadaceae bacterium
ACGGGGTCATGGGTTGACTTTTTTCTTACCAAGCTTGCGCAGGTCGAAAAAGGTAAAGCCTTGACCTCCTAATGTCTATACGGTAAATAATGGAATCAACGATCTGAGAAGCCGAAAAGGCTATTCGTCTAAACACTACACAATCAAATACATAAGGAAAACCCATGAGACTCTACTACTACGTCCACACCGGACATCGCATCGGCCTTGACCGTTTTCGTCGCGCGGCGGCGATCATCAATGCCTTAGGTGATATGGATATCACGCTGTTATCATCTGACTTTCGTATCGCTGCTCAGGCCAGGGAGTTTGGCATAAAACGTGCCGTCGGTGTGGATGTCGTACGCAATATCCCCCATATAGCGAATCATGGTGATAAGATCATCTTTGACTCTGCCGAACTAAATCCTTCGATGCATGCTGATATGATCAGGTTCTTCTCAACGTTTATCCGTGTGAACGATGACCCTGATGATAAGAAGAGCCCCGATGAGTATCTGCTAAACCCCTATGTAGAAGGTGAAGGTATCTGTAATGCTCTGGCAATAGATGACCGTTATTTTCAAGCTGCCGGCAGTGAGAAGACAATAGCTCTTGCGTTCTATTTTGGTGATGATGATTATGAAGAGGACCTTCATAAGAACATGGAGATGTTCAAAGGGTATGAGATGGCGCTTCTGCTTGGTTTCTACTGGTTCCTGGATTATGAGAAAAAACTGGAAGAGGCCTTTGGCGAGCAGTATGAGAACGAAGATTATGATGAGGTGATCACTCGTTCACAAGTCCTTGTCACAGCTTCGCCGCAGGCAGCTTTGGAAAACCTTGCATCAGGAGGACGACCTATCTTCATCCAGCGTCCTGATTATGGAAGAGAGTTCATCCAGCTATTTGAAAACCTTAAGATTCCTATCGTCGATGGTTATAATAGAACAGAATTGGGTAAACACTTAGACAATGTTTTGACATATGAGTATGATGAGCTTGCACAAACGGGAGAAAACGTAACAGTCTTTCTGAAAAATACCTTAACTTTATAAGATATTAAACCGCTTTAAACTATCATTTGCAGGTAAAATTTCACTAAAGTGAGACGAAATGGAAAATGAAAGTAGAAGAGGGTTTATGGGTAAAGCCTTCGGCGCCGTCTCAGGCGTTGGAGCTGTTGCATCACTGTATGCCATGAAAAGATCATGGGACCCACTCCCAAGTGTAGCGGCAGCAGGCTTTACGAAAGTCGATCTGTCAGCAGCTGAGCCAAATGCATTGGTAGTGGAGAAATGGCGGGGTAAACCGATCTTTATCCTTAAAAAGACACCAGAGATGGTAGCGGCACAGACAGAAGAGATGACAGCGCGTGACGTTATCGTGGGTGGTGAGAACTTCCTGATCGCTATCGGCCTCTGTACGCATCTGGGTTGTATCCCATCTTATAGAAAAGATTCGACAGATTTCTTATGTGCATGTCATGGAGGGAAGTTTGATTCAAGCGGTATCGATACACAGCTTCCTCCTCCGAGTCCATTGGTCATCCCTCCGTTCAAGATCGACGGTACGACAGTCGTTTTGGGAGAAGAAGGCCCGGAATATGCAAAAATGAAAGAATCTGGCCTCATAGCCTAAAAAGGAGCGGAGAATGGCACATTTTGAAAAAGCAAACAGTCTGAACGAGTGGCTAGACCAGCGTTTAGCTGTCAACACGCTCAAGCGCGTGTTGCAGACAGAGTATTGGATCCCTAAGAACATCAACTTCTTGTGGGCGATGGGAATGGTCCTGGCGATCACTTTCGGTATCTTGTTGGTATCAGGTATCTTCTTGTTGATGTATTATCAGCCAAACGTAGATACAGCATTTGACAGTGTCAACTACACTATCATGCGTGAAGTAGGGTTCGGTTGGTTATGGCGTCATGTCCATGCAGTCGCAGCATCGGTCGTATTCCTTATTATCTACATCCATATGTTCACGGGTATCTATTACGGTTCATATAAAAAAGGGCGTGAGATCATCTGGATCTCGGGAATGCTTCTGTTCGTAGCGTTCTCTGCTGAAGCGTTTAGTGGTTATATGCTTCCTTGGGGACAGATGAGTTACTGGGCAGGTATGGTGATCACCAACCTCTTTAGTCTTGGTTCTCTTGAGTTTAACGGTCTTGTAGAGTGGATCCGTGGTGACTATGTCCCTGCGCAGGCATTCCTGACTCGTTTCTTTATGCTGCATGTCCTGTTGATCCCTCTGGCGATCATAGCGCTTATCGGTATTCACTTTGGAGCACTTCGTCTTCCACACGTAAATAACCAAGATGGTGAAGAGTTCGATTACGATGTCGAAGCTGAGAAGTACAAAGCTGGCGACAAGAAAAACTCAAAAGTCATCGCATTCGCTAACGACTTCCTGAGTAAAGATATGTTCGTTGTGGCTGTCTACCTGGTCTTCTTCTTCTATCTGGTGTTCTGGAACTACAGTTTCGCGATGGACCCGGTAAACTTTGACCCGGCTGATGGTCTTAAGACACCGGCACACATCTACCCTGAGTGGTATTTCCTCTGGAGTTATGAGATCTTGCGTCCATTCTCTAAAGATATCGGTCTCATAGCCTTTGGTTTTGCTCAGGTGATCTTTGTGTTCCTTCCATTCCTGGATAGAAGCCCGAACGCAGTCCCTGCAAGCCGCCGTGGTCTCTTCTTTATCTGGTTCTGGTTGCTGCTGATCGATATGATCGCACTGACTGCGATGGGTAAACTGCCACCGGAAGGTATTTATAGTACTATCGGTTTTGTATCGGCTGTTGTCTTCATCTTGTTATGGATAGCGCTGCCGATCATAACTAAGTTTGAAAAAAAAGTGTAAGGAGATAAGATGAAAGAATTTAAGATCCTGGCAGTAGTCGTTTTCTTTTCACTGGTCACATACTGGTTAGTCGAGCCTCTGGCTCACTCAATACTGCATAAGCATGTTGATAGTAACCACTTCACCTATGCAGACCTTCCTGCATTGGAGAAGACAGGTGACGTAGCTAATGGTAAAGAGCTTGTCATGGGCGCAGGTGCCTGTACAGGTTGTCACTCTCTTGAGGCTGCAGGTATTGCAGCAAGTATGGACGCTGTCACAGCAGCTTCCTCTTATGGTGTCAACCCACCTGACCTTAGTGCGGTCGGTGCGATCTATGACGATAAGTTTCTTGCGGCGCTTATCAAAGACCCGGCAAGTGCATTAAACGTCTCGCATAAGTTTGATCCGGCATCTGGCAAGATGCACCCTATGACACAGTTCTATGGAGCAGGTGGTGATATGGATCAGGAAGTGGCAGATATGGTCGCTTACTTTAAGTCTATTGCACCTAAAGCAGAAGAGGTCACTCCGGCGATCGCTTATGAGAACGCTTGTGGACGTTGTCATGCTGTTAAATATGAGAGTTGGACACAGATCGGTGAGAAGCCTACGTTCAAGTTCAAAAAGGATGAGTACCGCTTTGATGCCAATGTCCTTGAATATCAAGAGCACTTGACTAAGTACATGGGTGCACTTCCACCGGATCTCTCAATGTATTACCGCTCACGTAATGTCCATTTCCTTGAGACGTTCATCGAAGACCCACAGTCTCACCTTGCGGGTACAGCGATGCCACGTGTAGGTGTGAATGCTGAGAGTGCTGAGAAGATCGTCGAGTATCTTGCTGATTCGGCAGACACTTTACGTGAAGATCGTGAAAGTGTTGGGATAAAGGTCATGATCTTTATGCTTATCTTCACTATCTTTGCTTATCTCTGGAAACGTGAGATCTGGAAAGACCTTCACTAACGAGAAATACGTTTACTATCAGTTTAGCCTTGCGCTGATCTGACTTACAAGAGCCTCTCTCCCTGAGAGGCCTCTTAATATCTACTCCCTTTAACACAATACCTTGCTAGTCACCTATGTTTATTTATATTAATTATATGTTTTCAATATAACATCATCCTATATGTATAATAACGAAACAAAAATATGCAGTTTGTCTAAATATGGCCTCGATTAAAGATAGTTCATCTCCCTGAGGGATATAATCATTCTGTATTGCTATTCATAACTAAATTCATTTAGTTTGTCTTAAGGAGGTTGTTATGGCAATGGAACGAAGGGATTTTCTAAAATCGGCTGCGGCTGCATCGGCGGCGAGCGCGATTGGAATGAGCATTCCGACTGAGGCGCAAGCCAAGGCGGATGCGGCACAGTCTGACTGGCGCTGGGATAAGGCGGCATGTCGTTTCTGTGGAACGGGATGTGGGATCATGCTCGCAACGAAAGATGAACGTATCGTTGCGGTCAAAGGTGACCCTGCTGCACCTGTTAATCGTGGTCTGAACTGTATCAAGGGATACTTCAATGCGAAGATCATGTATGGAGCTGACCGTCTGACTCAGCCACTGCTGCGAATGAACAGTAAGGGTGAGTTTGACAAAAAAGGTAAATTTGCTCCAGTAAGCTGGGAACGTGCTTTTGATGAGATGGAAGTCAACATCAAAAAAGCGCTTAAAGCAAGTGGACCAGAAGGTGTCGGTGTATTTGCTTCGGGCCAATATACAGTCATGGAAGGTTATGCTGCCCAGAAGATGATGAAGGGTGGGTTCAGGTCCAATGCGATCGATCCAAATGCACGTCACTGTATGGCATCAGCGGTCGTCGGTTTCTACCAGACATTTGGTATTGATGAGCCATCAGGCTGTTATGATGATATCGAACTGACAGATACTATCGTATCTTGGGGTTCAAACATGGCAGAGATGCACCCTATTCTCTGGTCACGTGTCACAGATAGAAAGCTGACAGATCCAGATCGTGTTAAAGTGATCAATATGTCGACTTATCGTCACCGTACATCTGACCTTGCGGATATTGAGATCATCTTCTCACCAAATACCGACCTTGCTCTGTGGAACTACATCGCAAGAGAGATCGTCTATAACAATCCTGAGTCAATTGACTGGGACTTTGTCAAAAAACATATCATCTTTGCTTCACAGCCGGTAAATATCGGTTATGGTCTGAGAAGAGCTGGTGAGAAATCTTTAAAAGATGGTAAATATACTGCCTTAGAGATGGAGACCATCGACAAAGAGATGCAAAAAGTAGTCTCGGAGAAAGAAGCGCCAGCACTACAGCCGTTTGGTTATAAAGCTGGCGATGTCATGAAGAACAATCCGGGTAGTCTTGCACACTGGGAGATAGAATTCGATGAGTATAAGAAGTTCCTTGACCCTTATACCCTTGATTATGTTGCAGAGATCTCCAAAGGTGACCCTAACGAGAGTATAGAGAGCTTTCAAGCAAAACTGCAGACATTAGCTGACCTCTACATCGAAAAAGGGAGAAAAGTCGTATCTTTCTGGACTATGGGTATGAATCAACATACACGTGGTACATGGGTCAACACACTCTCTTATAATGTTCACTTCCTGTTGAACAAGCAAGCTCGTCCAGGTTCAGGTGCGTTCTCACTGACTGGTCAGCCTTCTGCTTGTGGTACAGCTCGTGAAGTCGGTACGTTCTGTCACCGTCTGCCTGCAGACATGATGGTCAAAAACCCTAAACACCGCGCGATCACTGAGAAAGCATGGAAGATCCCTGATGGTACACTGAACCCAGTCGGTAATCAGCACATCATGAAGATCCACCGTGATATCGAAGATGGTGTCGTGAAGTTTGCATGGGTCAATGTATGTAACCCTTATCAGGATACTGCGTCAGCAAGTCACTGGATCAAAGCAGCTCGTGAGATGGATAACTTCATCGTCACCTCTGATGGTTATCCGGGTATTTCGGCTAAAGTCTCTGACCTTATCCTTCCAAGTGCGATGATCTACGAGAAGTGGGGCGCATACGGAAATGCTGAGCGACGTACACAGCACTGGCGTCAGCAGGTACTGCCTGTAGGTGATGCTATGTCTGATACATGGCAGTGGATAGAGCTTTCAAAACGTTTTACTGTTAAAGATGTATGGGGTGAGCAGCCGTTACGTGGTAACAAGAAGCTTCCTGATGTAATAGCAAAAGCAAAAGCGATGGGTTATAACGAAGATACGACTATGTACGAGATCCTCTTTGCCAATGAGCGTGCCAAGTCTTACAAAGTCGATCTTAATGATGATATCCAGGCTGGTTATGATGACTCAGAGAGTCGTGGTGACAGTCGTAATGTCGTCGGTTCTGATGGTAAAGTCTTTAAAGGTTATGGTTTCTTCATCCATAAATACCTGTTTGAAGAGTATGCAGACTTCGGTAGAGGCCATGCACATGACCTTGCACCATTTGATGTCTACCATAAAGTACGTGGTCTTAAGTGGCCAGTCGTCGATGGTAAAGAGACTCAGTGGCGTTTCAATGTCAAATACGATCCGTATGCGGCAAAAGCGAACAAAGACGCTGGTACCAATAACTCTCACGCGTTCTATGGTAAGTTAGCAAAAGCACTTCCACATGGTGACCTTAAAGGTGTCAAAGACCCTGCGAAGAAGAGTCTTGCGAACAAAGCGAAAATATTTGCCCGTCCGTACATGGATCCTCCAGAGATGCCAGATAAGGCGTATCCACTATGGTTATCTACCGGTCGTGTGCTTGAGCACTGGCACTCTGGTACGATGACTATGCGTGTACCTGAGCTGTATCGTGCAGTTCCGGAAGCACTCTGTTATATGCACCCTGCTGATGCTAAAGGCCTTGGTCTTAAGCGTGGTGATCTGGCATGGGTCGACTCCCGTCGTGGACAGGTCAAAGCCCGTGTCGAGACACGTGGACGTAACAGACCACCTCAAGGACTGGTATTCGTACCTTGGTTCGATGAGAAAGTCTTTATCAATAAAGTCTGCCTGGATGCTACATGTCCACAGTCTAAACAGACTGACTTTAAAAAATGTGCCGTTAAAGTCACAAAAGTCTAGTAACGACATAGAAATAAGAAAAAGAGATGAAAAAAGAGCTGCCTAACGATCGCCGCAAATTTATCTTATCCATGGCACGGGGCGTTGGTCTCAGTGCGATGGGTGCTCTGATATGGAGTGCCTATGTGGATGAGGTAAAAGCGGCACCGTTGATCTTGCGCCCTCCGGGTGCGCTGGATGAGCCAGACTTTTTGAAGACCTGTATCAAATGTGGTCTATGTGTCGAGGCGTGTCCTTATGACACTTTGATCCTTGCCCAGCCTGGTGATAACAACCCAATAGGAACACCTTTCTTCGTACCACGGGATGTCCCGTGCTATATGTGTGATGATATCCCTTGTGTGCCGGTATGTCCTACCGGTGCTTTAGTCCAGGATAGTGTCACCAGTGAGATAGAAGGTGAACTCACCTGGGATATCACCAAGATGGATATGGGACTGGCTGTAGTAGATGCCGAGTCGTGTATAGCGTTTTGGGGAATCCAGTGTGATGCCTGTTACCGGGCCTGTCCATTGATGGATGTGGCCATATCGCTACAGTATGACAAGAACGAACGTACCGGAAAGCACGCTTTCTTGAAACCTGTCGTCCACGCTGATGCCTGTACGGGCTGCGGTCTATGTGAACGTGCCTGTGTGACTAAGAAAGCGGCTATCTATGTACTGCCGAACGAAGTGGCACTGGGTGAAGTGGGTGACCACTACATCAAAGGCTGGGACAAAGCAGATGAGGCTAGGTTGAAAGATGCAAAAGGCGAGACAACAGTGACTGATCGTAGTAATCGAAGTGCTGTCGACTCACTCAATGATGCGGAGGACCTCTACTGATGAGAAAGATCCGTTATCTATTGATGCGTCGATTCACCCAGATAGGTATCTTGATACTCTATTTTGGTGCCAATGCTTATGGTTGGACGATACTACAGGGGAACCTGAGTGCTTCACTGCTGTTCGAGACGGTCCCTTTGGCTGATCCATTTGCTCTTTTACAGATGCTTTTTGCCGGTGCGGTGCTGGCGACTGATGTCATAGTCGGTGCGCTTATCATGGCGCTGTTCTATGCAGTCATAGGCGGTCGTGCCTTTTGTAGCTGGGTCTGCCCGATCAATATGGTCACAGACCTGGCAAACTGGTTACGCAGAAAACTGGGTATCTCAGATGTGCAAAAGCGTGTCTATATGAGTCGTAATGTACGATACTGGGTCATGGTCATGGCTCTGCTGCTCTCAGCAGCTATGGGGTTGGCAGCATTTGAGTTGATCAGCCCGATAGCCATGGCACATCGTGGTATTGCGTTTGGTATGGGCTTTGGTGTAGGTGCTCTGGTCATCATCTTTTTATTCGATCTTTTCGTTCATGAGAACGCATGGTGTGGTTATGTATGCCCGCTTGGCGGGTTTTACTCCATACTGGGCAAGTTCTCTCTGTTTCGGGTGAAACATGACGCTGAAGCTTGTACATTATGTATGAAGTGTAAAGAGGTCTGTCCGGAAAAAGAGGTGCTGTTCATGATAGGTAAGAACAGCGGAAGTGTATTGATGGGTGCATGTACGAACTGTGCACGCTGTATTGAAGTGTGTGATGATGATGCATTGGACTTTTCGATCAGAAGTCAATTAGAAAAAACAATAGAACAGACAAAGGAGAAGGCATGAAGATGAGACTAATGTTAGGTACATTGACTGCAGCCTTGTTGATGGTGGGATGTAGTCAGGCGGAGACAACAGTTGAAAAAGCAGTTGAACCGATGAAGAAAGTCGCAGCTGCACCAACGATAACGGAAGAGTCACTGGGACTGCGAAAGACAGATCTATATTCAGAGAGTACTACGACAACAGGTGGTGAGACAAAATATGCTACTACAGCTGCGGGTTCAGGTGTGACTATCGAGCGCGCTTTTGATAATGCACCACCGATGATCCCACATGATGTGGAAGGTATGTTACCGATTACTACAAATAATAACTCTTGTGTTGGTTGTCACGCACCGGAAGTAGCACCGTCTATGAACGCGACACCGATGCCAAAGTCACACTTTACCAGTTTCCGTCCTGCCACTGCTATCGCAGCTGATGGCAAGATCACGAAAGAGGGTAAAGGGGTGG
>JAUWRZ010000260.1 GCA_030610325.1 Sulfurimonadaceae bacterium
GATGCCACGCACCTACTCTTGGCTTCGGAGAAAGCACGTCGGGGGAATGTCGTACACGTAAATCACAATAGACGCTACGCCAAAAGTGTACAGGAGGCCCGGACTATCCTAAAAGATGAAGCGACCGGTATCTTCGATGGCCTTATCAAAGTCGCTCATGATGCCAAGTACGCCAGTGCCCACCAGAACTCTAAAGCGATACTGCTTGATGATCACGCTTATATGTATGCCAAGCCGCAACTCGAGATCTATACCGATGAGCTTGAGGCCTCACACGGCTCTACTACCGGACAGCTCGATGAAGAGGCACTTTTTTACCTCGCATCACGGGGTATCGCTCCTGATGATGCAAAAAAGATGCTCATACTCGCCTTTGCCCATAGCCTGATCGAGACCATCGGAGACAAAGCGATCATCGAGACTATCCACAACGATTTTGAAGATGCCTACTATGCAAAAAGAAAGGATATATCATGACGATGTCAGAACAGGTGAACATCTATAAAGAGGATCTGCAGATGTTCTCAGATAATAATGAGAAGCTCGAGTATCTGCTCGACTATGGTAAACACTCCATCGCACTTGACCCAAAGTATAAGACCGATGAGAACATCATCAAAGGGTGCTCCTCACTGGCCTGGCTACATAAAGAGTATGAGGGTGGTAAGATAATACTCGAAGCCGAAGGCGACTCTATCATCGCCAAAGGGATGCTCGTCATACTGCTTAGTATCTTTGATGACCGGACTCCCGAGGAGATCTTTGCTTTTGATACGCAGGAGCTCATGAGCATGGGTGTCATGGAGCTGCTAAGTCCTGTCCGACAGCAGGGTCTCGAGGCCTTTTTGAATGTCATCTATGCTTATGCCAAAGAGCATCAGGAGATGTCTGCATGAAGTATGATGACATCAAAGAGCAGATCATCAAAGAGTTGAAGAAGATCTATGACCCGGAGATCCCTGTCAATATCTACGAGCTTGGACTTATCTACAATATCGCTTGTGCCAAGGAGTCCGGCGGAGTCAAGTGCGTCGTCACGATGACGCTTACCTCGGCTGTCTGTCCAGTGAGTGAGAGTCTTCTCGATCAGGTCCGTAACATAGGTTATCTCATTGATGAAGTCGAAGAAGTCGTACCCGATCTTGTATTTGATCCACCCTGGACACAAGATAATATCAGTATTGAGGCGAGACTGGAGCTCGGGATGCTATAGAGATGCGCTACGACTATCACATCAAACCAATAGAAACTATATGGATCTAGCAGTAACAACTATTTGCTTTATTTATTATATGCAGTGCTTTTAATAGATCGTTTTAGAAAGATCTCTGTAGAATTCCGACATTTATTATCATCCAAGGTTATCGATGTTCTACAGACTCTTTTTACTTACCCTTCTCCTCTCTCCTGCACTACTCAGTGCTGAATGTGTTCATGAAAGCCTGACCGAAAACAGAGATGACATCGTTTATCAGCTTCCACAGAAGACACGCTTTAACGGATGTATCGTGCAGGCTTATCCAGATCATCGTAAAAAGTCCGAGCTCCACTATAAGGATGGGAAGCTGACCGGTGAAGGGACGCACTGGTATCCCAACGGACAAAAAGAGTCTATGGTCAGCCACCGAGACGGAAAGATAGTAAGCAAGAGACTGTGGAATCAGATGGGTAATCTCTATACCTTTGAGCAGTACCTCGATGGCAAGCCTCTCGAGCCGATCGAGATGGACTATACGCAGGCGACAAAAGCTTGTCAGGATGCCACGTTCGATGGCTACTCAGAGTGGAAGCTTCCAAGTATATCTGAACTCAAGCGAGTGCCATTTTCCGATACTATCCGAGAAAAGACCTACATCGCCTCCAATACTCCCAAGAAGCTCAATGGGACCAGACCTGTCTCCTATATACGTTTTGGAGGCAGTGTCGAAGAGGGAAGATGGGATATGAAAGGCCTCGATACAGAGACCCCTTTTGATGTCATCTGTGTAAGAGCAGATGAGCCAAAGCACTATCGTCTTGTCCTTGCAATAGATGGTGAGGCTGATCTCAGTTCGACCTATGCCACGAACGACCGCCCGGCCAAGACAGCACTGGTCGTCACAGAGGTATCGACTGAGCAGTCAGATATAACCGAGGGTGAGTCTGTCACTGAGCCTCTGATGGCAATAGCTGCGGTGGATCCAGTAGCTGCTACAGCAGCTATCACTACAGCACCGGCAGTAGCAGCCACACCTCAGCCCAGCATCGAGTCTCTTGACGCAACACCGGTACCACCGCTAAAGTCACAAGATGATAAAAAAGAGGTCGAGGAGGAGGTCTCCATCACGATCCGGGGCGTGATGCATCAAGAAGGACTTAGAGAAGGTCACTATATCGTCATCTATGAGTTTGCCGGACAACGTCCCTCACAAGATCGGCTTAACAAGATAATGCTTGCAGGGTATCGTTATAGCACGATCACTGTCATGGCCGGTACAGAAAAGACGAACTACGTCATCATCGGCCCCTTCTCGACTACCAATAAAGTAGCAAAAGAGCTGAGACGTGTACACGAACGTGTCGAGTCCAATGCCTACATCATCACCAACCAGCACTAAGACCGTAGGGAGTCTAAGCAGACTCTCTCACTCAGACGACTTCTAGCACTCCCCTGTCTTAAGACAGCGTAGCGCACTCTCCACATCATCCTGACGCATCAGTGACTCACCGACAAGAAAAGCATCCACACCGGCTTTGTTAAGGTCTTGCAGCTGACCATGCTCGTAGATGCCGCTCTCAGCGACGATGATCTTTCCATTAGGGATAAGCGGGATAAGGTCGTAACAGAGGTTCATGTTCATCTCAAAGGTCTGAAGATTACGGTGGTTGATACCGATGATATCTGCACCCGCAAAGATCGCTTTGGTCAGGTCAGATTTGTCATGCACCTCAACCAGTGCCTCCATACCTAAGTGACGAGTATAGTTAAGTAGGTGTTTTAGCTCTTTACGAGAGAGTGCCGCTGCGATAAGTAGAACAAAATCTGCTCCATGCACAAGCGCTTCTACAAGCTGATATTCAGAGACTATAAAGTCTTTACGAAGCAGTGGAATACCCACATAACGGCGAAGGCCCGAAAGGTAATCGAGACTGCCTTGAAAATAGTGAGGCTCGGTTAAGACAGAGATCGCACTTGCACCGCCACGCTCATAGGCTTGACCGATTGCCAGCGGGTCGAAATCTTCACGAATAACACCCTTGGAAGGACTCGCTTTTTTCACCTCGGTGATGATGCGGTATTTGTCCTCTTCTGTTGACTTTAAATAAGGGATAACATCACGCGGTGCACGCGCATTAAACGCAAGTGAACGTCCCAACCACTCCATCGAAAACTCTTTTTCGCGAATGGCTAAATCCTCTTTAGTCTTGGCAATAATCTCATCTAATATCATTTTTTACTTTTCCTTTTTATACACTTATTAATTGCTTTGCGGTGTGCTTTGACCTCTGGATCATCTGCACCTAATAGTTCCACTACTCTGTCCATCAACACATCCGCTTTCTCACACTCACCCTGTTTATAATATCCCCAGGCAAGGGAGTCAATAAAATAGCCCGAATCAGGCTCTATCGCCAAAGCACGTTTGACATAGTCGATCCCTGCGGTAATGTTGCGGTCATGTTCGATCATGCAGTAACCGAGGTAGTTCAGGTAGTACCCCTCTTCCTTGACCTCAACGACCTTTGTAAGATCACCGATCACACTGTCTAAAAGTTTTTTGTCATCTCTATTTTTAGCTGCTTCGTACTGGTAGATCGCTTTTTGACCAAGATAGTCGATCTCCCCCGTCTCTTCATACAGTTTTTGAGAGAGCGGGATCGCTTTAGAGAAGACTTTCTCACTTGTATGTATCTTTAACAACAACTCATCATTTGTATTGGTACGCTCTAAAAACTGTGTCAGTTCCGGTACTTTATTCGCA
>JAUWRZ010000017.1 GCA_030610325.1 Sulfurimonadaceae bacterium
AAAGAAAAAAGTCTCTATTTGGTATGCTCATCCATAAAATATATCTGATAAAAAGCAGGGCCGACAGATGAAAAAAGAGCAACTCAAGATGACATCTTCTTTGACTGAGCAGATACACTACTGTCCAGGCTGTGGGATGGAGTCCATCTCGCAAAGAGATGCGAAACGTCTGGAGTGCGGTGAGTGTGGTTTTGTCTACTATCACAATGTCGCAGCAGCTACGGTGGTGATGATATGCCATGCAGATGAGCTCATACTTACGACCAGGGCATTTGAACCATATAAAGGACGGCTAGACCTTCCCGGCGGTTTTCTGGAACCGCATGAGACATTTGAAGAAGGCGCCAGACGAGAGATAGACGAGGAACTTGGCATCGACCTGCCGAAACTCGAGTACCTCTTCTCCTTTCCCAACATCTACCCTTATCGGGACATCATCTACCATACCAGTGATGTCTATTTTAAAGTCGACCTTCCCAACAAGCCTCTTTTGACTCCTGGTGATGATGTCTCAAAAGCACAGTGGTATCATTTGGACAGTATCGATCTCGACTCTATCGCTTTTGCGTCGATGAGAAAGGCCATAGCACTTTTAAAGATGCAAAGAAAAAGCAGACTCCATAGTGTATAATGCCGCCATGCAAACAATAGAAGATATCGAAAACGTAATACGAGAAGAGCTGGCAGTGATGGTGTACTTTAGTGCACCTACCTGCAACGTCTGTCACGCCCTTAAGCCCAAGTTAGTCGAAGCTATGGAAAGTAATTTCGACCAGATGAAGATACTCAGTGTGGATGTCTCTGCGACACCGGAGATATCATCACACTACACCGTCTTTGCCATCCCGACCGTGCTGGTATTTCTAGACGGTAGAGAGTTCTTACGAAAAAGCCGCCATATGAGTGTAGCTGAAGTAGTAGACGCAGTAAAACGCCCTTATGAGATCATGACCTCTTAAAGCTCAAGATCATCAAAAGCCCTCTCTCAAGGTAAAAAAGCGATCAGTGCTGCGGTGACCGCTACATTAAGCGACTCGACACCGCGCTGCATCGGGATCCCAAACGAGGCATCACACAGCTTCGCCACACTCTCACTCACCCCCTCACTCTCATTACCAAGTACAAATACAGCACGTTTAGACACAGTAAGGCTATCTATACTCTGTTTCGCATGCGAAGAGAGCGAATAGACGGTCGTCTCTGCTTCAAGAAGAGCGGGCAGGACCTCTTCAAGTGTATCGCAGTAGAGGATATCGATCTTAAAGAGCGTACCGGCACTGGCTTTGATGACAAGTGGAGAGAGCCTGGCACTGTTCTTCTTCGGCAAGATGATAGCATCGATATTACCTGCCGCAGCCGAGCGGATGATCATGCCGAGGTTTTGAGGGTTTTGGATGCCATCAAGTGCCAACACTCTAAAGCTATCAGGTAGCTCCCCAATAAAATCCTCTGTCTTTTTATAGTTAGGCGCGAGGATATCTGCTGCGACACCCTGATCTTGTTTCGCATTTCGTGAGATCCGGCTCAACTGCGCTTTGGTATGTTCACGTAACTCTATGCCACGTCTCTCTGCGAGGTCAAGTATCTTGTTGATGACACCCTCTTGCTTGTTGCTACTTGCCATATGAAGCTTTTTGATGGTGACTGTCTTGTCTTGCAACACTTCAAGTACCGCATTACGTCCATAGACCGTGATATACGAATCATAAAATGCTTTTTTAGCTTTATACTCTTTTGAATCTTTCACTTTTCGACCTTCCAATGTTTCTCTATAAGGATCTTCTCTTTATAACTAAGTTCGATGTCAAAGACATCACCGACACTAAAACGATCCACACCTTCCGGTGTCCCGGTCATGATGATATCATGATGATCCAGCCCAAAGGCTACTGATGATCTCATCAAAAGTCATGTACGCTCGCCTAATTGATGCTTTAACACAAGATACCCTGCTACACCAGAGAGAAGCGAACCGATCAGGATACCCAGTCGTTCATCCACCAGATCAAAACAGACACCATCATGGCACTCAAACGCCAGTGAACCGATAAACAGACTCATCGTAAAACCGATACCACTTAAGATCGCGACCCCGTAGATATGGCCCAGTGTCACATCCTCCGACAATCTTCCCAGACCAAGCTTCAAAGAGACAAAGGTGAAGAGAAAGACCCCTAGCTGTTTGCCAACGAACAGACCAAAGAAGATACCCATCGTCATATTATCCACAAGGTCTTTAGAACTAAGGCCAGAAAATCCGATGCCCGTATTGGCAAAAGCGAAGACCGGCAATATCACAAAGTTGACCGGTGAGTGAAGCGAATGTTCCAAAGAGATAAAACTCTCCCGGTTATTTCGAATTGGGATGAAAAGACCGAGGATGACCCCGGCAAGCGTCGCATGGACACCTGACTTCAACACGGCTGTCCAAAGGATCATACCGATGAGTACATAGGCCGTATTATTGACCACTCCCTTACGGTTCATAAAGAACAAGATAGCTATCATCACCGCCGCTACTCCCAAAGAGCTCAGCGACATACCTGAGGTGTAGAAGAGCGCTATGATGATGATAGCACCCAGGTCATCTATGATCGCCAGAGCCAGTAAAAAGAGTTTCAGCTGCGCGGGGACACGAGGCCCAAGCAGAGAGAGGACACCCAGTGCAAAGGCGATATCGGTAGCCATCGGGATCGCCCACCCCTGCATCGCCGCCTCGTCTCCCCAGTTGAAAGCGACATAGATCGCCGCCGGGACTATCATACCACCTACGGCTGCCAATGCCGGCAGGACTATCTGCGTCCTGTCACTAAGCGAACCTTCGACCAGTTCACGTTTTATCTCAAGCCCGACCATGAAGAAGAAGATCGCCATCAGACCATCATTGATCCACAATAGCAGTGGCTTGGCGATATGAAACTGACCAAACATCACCGCGACCGGTGTCTCCATCAGATGGGTGTAGAGTCCGGAAAAGCCGGAGTTGGCAAATAACATCGCCAGTATAGTCGCGATGATGAGTAAGATCCCCGGAGCAGACTCCAGCTTAAAAAAAGAGTTTAGTGATGGTCTAGACATGGGCTCCAGCTTTAAAAAATAGTTTTGACGAGATCATAACGTAATAACAGTACTAAGAGAGCCTGCGGTATTGGAGATATACTAACTCTCCTGTAGCTTTTTCTTTCTTCGTGAGACTAACTTCACTTTATTTGGCAGGACGATGGAGAAGCAGGCTCCGGTACTTGTGTTAGATACTTTAAGCGTACCCTCCATGCTCTTCTCTATTATCATCTTTGACATATAGAGTCCGATACCCGTTCCCTGTGATTTGAACTTGGTCGTAAAATAGGGATCAAATATATTACTGATGATCTCTTTATCGATCCCCCCCGCGTTGTCACAGATGGTCACAGTATGCTTATTATCACGGAAGGTGTGGCGGATGATGACTTTGGGGTCTTTGACCTTTCGCTCTTTAAGTACATCCTTGGCATTGTTGATGACATTTAAGACGACCTGGGAGAACTCATTGGCATAACCGACAAGCAGATCCTTGTCTTGATAGGTGAAATCTACCTTTATCTTGTTCTTGTCGATGGAGGTCTTGATGATCTCGAGTACCTTATCGACCGATTCATGCAGATGAAATGACTGGCGTACTTTATCGGGCTGAAAGAAGTTACGGAAATCATCGATGGTCTCACCCATAAAACGGAAAAGTTGATCGGATTGCTCCTGATACTTCTCCATCTGCTCCAATGTGAGTGACTTTAACTGAAAACCGAAGAAGATGTTCTGCTGTATCAAAGAGAGTTGATGCAGCGGTTGCCTCCACTGATGGGCGATGTTCTCGATCATCTCACCCATCGCGGCCTGTCTGGACTGCTGGATCATCATCTGGTCTTTGTTCCTGATCTCATTGACACGGTCATCGATCTCTTCGAGCAGTGTCGTATTGATCTGCTGAAGTCGGTTGATATGGCTTGTCGACATGATCTTGATACGATCTGAAAGGGCGTAAGAGAAAAAAGCCATCAGCCATAGTGAACCTATCTGCTGCAGATGCTCGGCAGAGATATAAGGGAGGGTGAACCAACCCATCTTGTAGAGTGCCGTAAGCAGTGTCGTAAAAAGGAAGAGTGACCAGCCAAGCAGATAGAACCGTGCCGGTCTATACTCAGGAAGTACCTTGATAGCGGCAAATATCAGTATGAACGGGACCACCGCCATCCAGAGCGCTGCTAACTTGATGCTAAAAGAGAACTCCATCGTCACCGCCATGACCACACCGGCGATCGAGATCAGCTCAGCAAAGAAGAAGAGACTGCAAAAGACCGGTTTAAAACGCCTCACCTGTAAAAAATTCTTGGTAAACCACAAGACAGTCCATGTGGTGATGAACACGAACAGACTCATCCCACTATTGGCAAGCCAGGTATACTCAGGCCATAACCAGGCAAAGCCTACTCCATCAAAACTCAACTGCCAGAGTGTATACGCACCCAGGAAGATAAGGTAATTAAGGTAATGGCTCTCTTTATAGATGATAAAGAGGATGATGTTGTAGAGCAGTAAAGAGAGTAAGATCCCGTAATAAAGCCCATAAAGCAGTGTCGATCTGTTCTCATCATGCAGAGCATCATCAAGACGCTCTAAAGTGATCGGTATCTGCATCGTACCATCTGTCTTGACATGCAGATAGTAGACAGCGTGCGTATCTTCCTGCAGATCCGTCCAAAAAGTCCTGCTGGGATATTGACGCTGATCAAACGGCTTTTTATCACCACCAGATGCGACTTTATGCAGCTGTTCACCTCTTTGGACATAGAGTGTATACTTATCGATATGCGGATAATCGATATTGATGACCCACTTGTCATCCAACGGCTCACAGCGCTCTACTGCAAAACGTATCCAGACACTTTCACGCATAAAACCAAAAGAGTATAAAGAGCCCTTACCGGGAGTGAACTCATCACTATGAGAGAGGATGTTCTTTTTATGTAGTGCATGCCGTGTAGCCATAGCATAAGAGGAGTACGGCACGACGTTCACCGATGCAGATTCATTGTCCAGACATATCGACTCTGCTTGCAAGAGTGAGTTGAGCAATAATAAGATAAAGAGTACGATTCGCATCAACAACCAGTCAAATAGTTTATTTCGACTATTATAATGAATAAATGTTGAAGGAACCTATAATAGCCTGCTACAAGGCTATTCGTACCCTCCTATCGTATGCGATCAGCGATCTTTTCAGCGGTAAGACCAAACTTATCAAACAGAAGTGCTGCCGGTGCGGAAGCACCAAAACCATCCATCGAGACGACTTCATCAGCAAAGCGGTACCACTCCATACCTCTGGCGGCCTCGATCGCGACCCGCTTTGTCCCTGGCTTTATGACCGAGTCGATATAGGCAGCGTCTTGTTCCAAAAAGAGGTCGAAACATGGGACACTGACTACATTGGCCGGTACACTGTTGGCATTAAGCAGAGCTTTGACTTTCATCGCCGTCTCGACTTCCGAACCTGAAGCCATGATGGTGATAACGGCATCCTCATCTTCTTCAAGAAGATAACCGCCATTTGCAGTACTTCCACGTACAGCGTCAGGAAGCAGTGAGAGCTTCTGGCGTGATGTCACGAAAGCCGATGGCGAGCGCTTCATCTCCAACGCGACCTTCCACGCTTCGACGTTCTCATTACCATCTGCAGGACGCCATACATAGAAGTTCGGTAGAGCCCGGAACTGACTGAGATGCTCTATAGGTTGGTGTGTCGGTCCATCCTCACCCACACCGATACTGTCATGTGACCAGATGAAGAACTGCTGGATACCGCTCAATGCAGCAATACGTGCAGCAGGTTTCATATAGTCACTAAAGACAAAGAAGGTCGCACTAAAAGGCATCAACGGACCATACAGGGCCATCGCGTTACTGATGGAAGCCATAGCATGTTCACGTATACCAAAATGGATGTTACGCCCTTTTGGAAAGACACCCATATCTTTAAGCTCACTCTTGTTCGAAGGCCCAAGATCTGCTGAACCACCAAGGAAACCCGGAAGACCTCGAGCTACGGCGTTAATGATCTTTCCATTGGTGTTTCGTGTCGCATCAGCTGCCTCGAACAACGGCCACTGGATACGTGAGAAGTCCGGGTTCTGCAGTTGATCAAGTGCTTCGTTCTGCTCAGCCAGAGGCAGTGTCTTAAGACCATGGGTCCACTTACGCTCCAACAGGTCTCCCTCTTCTATCGCACAGCGAAAACGCAGAAGGACATCCTCATCTACATGGAAGCTTTTTTCAGGATCAAAACCAGCACGTATCTTGGCTTCTTTGATCACGGTATCACCCAGTGGGGCTCCATGTGAGTTATGTGAACCTTCCAGATCACCTGCGCCCTTAGCGATGACAGTGTTGGCTATGATGAGTACTGGACGGGTACGTTTCTTCGCCTCAGTGATCGCTTTATCGATCGCAGTAGTATCGTGTCCATCGACTTCCAGGACATCCCACTCCTGAGACTCAAAACGCTTTGTGATGTCCTCAGAGATACTCAGATCGGTAGAGCCCTCTATCGTGATCCGGTTAGAATCGTAGATCATGATCAGATTATCAAGCTTCTTATGTCCGGCTATCGAACATGCCTCATAACTGACACCCTCTTCGAGGTCGCCATCACCACACAGTACATAGACATGATGATCGATCACTTTTGCCGTCTCAGAGTCTACCTGAGCACCGACAAACTTCGATGCCATCGCAAAACCGACACCGTTGGCCACACCCTGTCCAAGTGGACCGGTCGTGATCTCTATACCCTCAGTATGACCATACTCCGGATGACCGGGTGTCTTTGAGTCAAGCTGACGGAACTGCTTGAGATCCTCGATCTCCAGACCGTATCCCCACAGATAGTAGAGAGAGTAGATCAGTCCCGTAGCATGTCCACCGGAGAAGACCAGACGGTCACGATTCAGCCAAGAAGGGTTTTTTGGATTGTGATTTAGATGCTCGCTTAAGACTACAGCGACATCTGCCAGCCCCATCGGTGCACCGGGGTGTCCAGAGTTGGCTGCTTGAACCATGTCAGCAGCTAAAAAACGGATCGTATCTGCCATCTTCCGGCGCATATCATTACTCATCTTAGTCCTTATGTCTATTAATATATTTTTTAAGTTCCGGCCAAAGTACCGCCCGAAGTCTCTCATCAAAGCTTTCTATCGTACCAGTCAGCTCCATAGCCAGTTCATCGGCTTCTCTCATCGCACCATCAAGTCCCAGCAGAGTCACAAAACTGTTCTTCTCTTCGTCATTATTGGTCGTCTTACCGGCCTCTTCCTCACTTTTTGTGATATCGAGGATATCGTCTTGTATCTGAAACAGTAAGCCCAGTTTTATACCGAAATCATAGATCGGACCTTCCAGAGACTCCTCTCCAACAATGATCGCGCCCATCTTCAACGAGGCGGCGATCAACTTGGCAGTCTTGTTTGTATGCAGAAGACGGATCTGTTCCAGCGTAAGCGGTTGGTTCTCAAAGTGGCAATCTATCGCCTGTCCAAGGACCATACCGCCAGCGCCGCCGTTCTCAGCCAACTCCCGGATAAGCCGTACCCGTACTCTGTCAGAAAACGGTGCTTTTGACAGGACCTCGAAGGCGTAGGTATTAAGTGCATCACCAGCCAGTACCGCCGTGACTTCATCATAACGTTTGTGAAGTGTCGGCTGTGTACGACGCAGGTCTGCATCATCCATCACCGGAAGGTCATCATGGATAAGCGAATAGGTGTGCAGTAGTTCCATCGCATAAGCAGCATGATTGGCCGCATCAAGAAGCAGCGAATCATAGGCCCGGACTACGCCAAGAAGTAAGATAGGTCGAAACCGTTTTCCACCGGCAAGCAACATACTCTGTAAGGCTTGTTCATAATGAGGGTGAAAACTTGGCACCGAGGGGATATTTGTTGTTAGGAAAGCTTCAAACTGCTGCATACAGACCCGCTGATTTTTTAAAGAAGTCTACCACTATTATGCTTATTGTCTTACTGAAAAGTGGTAGAAATGTTACTTTTTTCTATGAATATGCGGGAGGGGGAGAGTGAATGCGACTGAAGAGGACGCATTGCTTCAGTTCTGTCCAAACGGGTTCATACCGCCAAGCATACCCATCGCACTGTTCTTCTTGTTGTCTTCGACCATCTTGTTGGCATCATTGATAGCTGCGATCAGTAGGATCTGAAGTGACTCTTTGTCTTCAAGAAGTGAGTCGTCTATCATCAAGTCGATGACCTCACCCTTACCGCTCACGGTGACTGCGACCATGCCGCCGCCAGTCTTGACGGTAAACTCTTTAGCTTCGAGTTCAGACTCCATCTTCTGAGCCTGCTCCTGCATTCCTTCGAGCAGTTTGCCCATATCACCCATATTGCCAAACATCAGATGCTCGTCAATCGTTCAGTGATGTTGTTCTCGTCATCGACGATGACAACAGTCGGTTCATAACTCTCAAGGTCTTTCTCATCATACGTGGCATAGGCTACGATTATCACTTTATCACCTTTATGGACTTTTCGGGCTGCGGCCCCATTGAGGCAGATCTCACGTTCACCCCACTCACCCAGGATGATATAAGTCGAGAACCTCTCCCCATTGTTTATGTTCAAGATCTCTACTTTTTGACCCACACGCATCTTTGAGGCCTTAAGAAGCTCTTCATCGATGGTGATAGAACCGACATAATTAAGGTTGGCATCCGTCACTGTAGCGCGGTGGATCTTACTATATAGCATCTCAATGGTCATCGAAATCTTTCCTTATCTTCCCATCTGCTTCATCATCTCAGATGGAGTGATCGCTTCATCCCACAACTCTTCTGGGATAATGTACTCATCGACCGGTCTGCCGCCGATGATGTGCTCATCGATAATACGGTTTATCTTATCTTTGTTCAGCCCGGTATACATCGTATGTCCTGGCTCTACAAGCATGACTGGCCCGGCATTACAGCGGTTCAGACATGCACTACGAATCGGTTGTACGGTGCCGATTATACCCTTTTGCATCAAAGTCTGTGCTAAATGCTGAAAGAGGTCCTGTGTCTCTGGACCTACACATGAGGGTTTTGGCATGCCTGGAGGCGAAGACTGCTCACATTTAAAAATATAAAACGCTGGTTGTGGTAATCCCATTACGATTCCTTTACTCTTGTATGCTAAAATTTGGGTGAGATTATAGCAGGCTATATTGAATAAATAGGTAAATGACCTACTAATAAAGTTTTAACTAAGGTTCAATGCTTATGGATTACCGGTCATACTTTATCTCTGTTCTTTTATGTGCTACAGAACTATACTCTGCATCGATCGTCAACAACACCTTTGAACAGACAAAGACAAAAGGCGATCTGGGCCTCTCCTCATCCATTATCAACGTAACAGTCACAAGCAAAGCACTTCCGCAAAGCGAGCTAAGCTTTAATTACAGCTCCAAAATACACCCGACTGATCCGGACGTCTATGTCAAAGAGCGTACTGCACAGCGGATCGAAGAGGGTGTCACGACCTTCGGGATAGACTATAAAGGCATTGAGAACCTCACCCTGCAAAGCCATTACTACTATGACCCCTCACTCTACGGTATCCTCATCACCCAAGGTGACTATCACAAGCGTTTCAATGATTATCTTCTCTTCACTACAGGAACCCAGTATTTTAGAAGTGTCAAAGATGGAGACCAGGCCTTTATCGATCAAGATGGTCACTATGGCGGTATCGATTTTCTGGCACTGCGGACCGCGCTCGAGGGTGAAGGCTGGGGGATAGATCTGAACTATTCACGTAATTATGGTCTCTCCGGTATCAAGAACAGTTACCGGGGGATCGGCTCCATCTACACATCATCGATGATAGCAGGAGGTCACGGCAGCTACCAGCCAGAGACATGGATGCTCAAAAGCCGTTATGACCTGCCTATATCTCTTATGGGCAAGAGTGAACTTGCCATGTGGCTAAGCAGTACCCGAGCGGAGGATACGCGAGGAGATGACTATGATGCCTACTATCTGCACTGGAAGCACACCATCAAAAGTAAGACATCTGTCTTTGTCCGTTATGAGAGCATGGATTATAAAGATCAAAAAGAGAGTGTGGATTATCTGAAGATCTTTGCAGGGTATGCGTTTTGATCACGATAAGATAGAGCAGTAGATCTGTTTTACGCTCATCCTATGCCAAAACGTGCATAGGAGAGGAGTGTAGACTACTGTAGCAGTTCTCTGACGACCTCTCTGTCATCGAAAGGGAGTCGCTGGTCATAGATGAGTTGATAGGCCTCATCCCCTTTCCCAAGGACCAGGACGATCTCTTCATCCTCCTGATCATCGAGAGCCTTTGCTATCGCCTCTTTACGGTTGGGGTTGATATAGACGTTATCACGGTCCTCTATACCCTCAAGGATATCAGAGATGATGGCATCAGGGTCTTCATAACGGGGATTATCACTCGTCACATAGATCTTCTTTGCCAGACCCGCTGCGACACGCCCCATCATGGATCGCTTACTCTTATCCCGGTCACCACCTGCACCAAAGACGACCAGTAGTTCTTTCTCTTTTAAAGCGTTCAGGACCTGCTGCATCCCATCTGGAGTATGGGCAAAATCGACGATGACAGTCGGTTCCTCACTAACACGCTCCATCCGGCCACTGACACCGGCAAAGTTATCTACCACATCACAGATCTCACTGATACTTTTATCTGTCACAATGTCGACTGCACCGATCGCAGAGACCAGGTTATAGAGGTTAAAGAAGCCATGAAGCTCTGCTTTAAACGGTTCCATCTTACCAAAATGCTGGATTATACCGCTAAGACCGTCATTTAATGAATAAGCCATGATCTTATAGGTCGATGGAGACTCGACACTATAGGTGTAGGCATTTTTAAAGTTAAAATCTGCACGCGGTTCATCACGGTTTATCAGCTTTTTACCAGCATCTTTGAAAAAACTGTTTTTGACACGGGTATACTCCTCGATATCTTTATGATAATCAAGATGGTCTTGTGTGATGTTCGTCAATATCTTCAGCTCAAAAGGGATACCCTCAATACGCTTCTGTACGATAGCGTGCGAACTTACTTCCATGATGAAGTACTCGCATCCTGCTACGACAGCCTGATAGATATGACGATAGGTGTTTAAGACAGATGGAGTAGTCAGGCTTTTACCTTCGACTATCTCATCGTTCATAAAGAAACCGCGTGTACCCTGCATCGCTGCTTTATAGCCCAGGTCAAGCAAAAAAGAGTAGATAGCACTTGCCGTCGTCGTCTTCCCGTTGGTACCGGTGATCCCAATGATCTTGATACGCCCGATACCAAATAGCTGGGCAATATCTTCAACGTTGATGATCGAGTGGGCATCATGCTTTTTAGCATCTTCAAGATACTTCGCATTTTGCGCAGTCAATACATAGGCAGTGTCTTTAGAACACTCCTGTGAGTTCTCTGTCACGTAACTGTATGGTTGTGATGGTAAAGCTATCTTCAATCAGGCACCTTTGGATAGACGGCGTAAAAGGTCACGCAGCTGTTTGTCATTAGGATAGACACCTAAAGCACTCTCTATATAACTCATCGCCATCTCATCAAAGCCACTGTCCATCAGGCGCTCGAGAAAATCGACGAAATCCTCTTTCTCTGTGATGATGACCCGGGTAGAGAACATGATGTTCTCAAAGATCCGTTTAAAGTCATTCTCTTCTTCGACCAATCTGCGAAAATCACTGTAGAGGATACCGTCCTCATACTTCAACTGATCTTTGACAGGTCTGGTTATCAAGGCAGTCAGCTGATCGAGAGTACCATCCATGGTCTCAAGGATCTCTGAGATGATCGTATCGGCCTGATCCGAGTCCTCTTCGCGTAAGATATCATAATAATCAAACAGCGCTTCTGCCCCTGCTTCACCACTCAATGCCATCTCAGAGAGGATCGCTCCGTTATGAGCCTCTTTTGATGCAGGATGGTCTTTTAAGACCAATGCGTAATTACGCAATGCTTTCTCATATTCTGCTTTTGTAAAGTTATTATTGGCGAGGGCTAGAGTCTTAAATTTGTTTACTGTCTTCATGATTCCCTCCTTCTTCATATAAATAGTATATCGTTCATATTTAAAGAAACTGTAAATAACTTTATATAACTTGTCTAAAGGTCATCTATCTGATTCTCCATACCAAACGGTACGTTGACTACGATAAGCTCCGGATGGATGTCCATCCGCAATTGTCGTTCAACGCCATATTTTAACGTATTCCCGCTACTGCTGCAACCTACACAGGCATCTTGCAATTGGACATAGACTTTACCGTTCTTGACCGTTATAAACTTTATACCGCCGCCATCAAGTGCCAGAGAGGGACGCACCTTCTCGATCACGTTCTCGACCGGTGCCATCAACTCTTCATCAGAAAAAGGGATCATACTTTACCTTATAATTCATCCGCTACAGGAGCGGACTGCTTTTAGTAAACATAAAATAGGGGAATTCCCCTTAACAAGCCATATAATGATCGCATACTGTCAAATCGAAAGGATTACTTAAAGGGTGCCTCTAACGACCCTCTATATCATCAGTCTCTTAACGCTTGAGACATCCCCTCGAGTTCCTGGACGTAGCGGCTCTTACGCATACCCACAAGCACATAGTCGATGACATCCTGCCTGAGCAAGAAAGAGAGAGCACACTCCTGTAACAGCGAGTCACAACCATCTAGTTCATCCTTGAGACTCTGTCGTGTCGTCTTGGCACACTCATAAGCGACCATCTTGCTGTATTGTATGAAGAACAGATCCAAAGATCGCGTAAGTGCGTCACGCTGCTCTTCATCAAGGCTGCCAAGACTTTTACGAAGATGCGGTAGTATCTGCTTATAGTAGAAGGCTTCATACTCACCGATCCAGCCAAAGCGATGTCGATTACCATCAAGCTCACTTAAGAGGTTATGAAAGGTCTGCAGCAGCTCATTATCCGTAAGTTCCAAGATGAGATTGAGATGCGTATAGTAGTCCACAGGTTCATCATAGTCAGCCAAACGATACATCTGTGAACCCTTTTGTGCGTTCAACGGACGATTGACCAAGACACGCAGGCCGTTGGCTTTAGCCCAGGCTGCACAACTTAATCCCTCCCGCTCAAGCAGATTGAGAGGTAACTGTATGGTAGTGAAGTGATGCGACTCTACTGCGACATACTCAGCTGCCTTTCGTGCCAGACCCACAAGTCCCTCGTAAGGCAGGAACTCCGGATCACTCTTGGCTCTGGAAAAGCTGTTGGAACTTATACCGTAGCTTCTGATACGCCCTTTTTGGACCTCCTGCTCCAGCGCGACAAAGACATCGAAGAGACGTCTATGCATCTCATCGAGACGCTCCTCTTCCTCTACACCCTTATTGATCGCATCAAGAAGGAAGTACTCAGGATTATGGATCAGATAACAGTCCAGCTGATCTCTGTTGAGTCGTTCCAGAGAGTGTGTCAGCTGGTCACGCATGAACTCCGGGTCTATACAGTGATAGACATGCTCAGCATATTTGACTATATCATCAAATGACTCATCTTCTTTGACACGCTCCATCATCGAGCCCTGGATATAACCGAACTTACTGACTATCTCGACCTCTTTAAGCACTCTCTCCGGTAGACCCTGCATCGCCAGTGCTATCGCTCGTTCAGCACCACCATCCATATAGTTTGTAGAGGTATCTAACAGAGTGATACCTGAAGTGATAGCATCTTTCAATGCATGTACATGTTCAACGTCTCCATCAAAGATGCGATAAGTACCAAAAGCTAACTGTGCAGACATAGATATCCTTATTATTGTTCGATACTTGGTTCAGGACCGAT
>JAUWRZ010000312.1 GCA_030610325.1 Sulfurimonadaceae bacterium
CAAGACATCATGGTCATCACCATCACCATGGATGATCCCGGTCTCTTTTTTAAACGTCTGTACCGTCTTGCGATCAGAGTCGATGAAGAAGTATTCGATCCCGGCACTGTCCAGACCGATTTGCAGTGCCTGTCCCATCCGACCATAACCGCAGATGATATAACGTCCCTCTTTTGGCAGTCTGTCTTTTCTTCTTCGGACCAGAGGATCACCATATAACCACTGCTCAAGGGTCAGCAGGGAGGGTGCCTTAAGTGAAGCATAGACCCGGTTGGCGACTATCTTAAAAGGGTTCTGCACGATGTCGGCACCGACGGTCTTGAGGTTTTGTGCATACTCCTGAGTCGTGGCTTCGGCGACGACAGTGACGTTCTTGTTCATCAGTTTTGCCGAAAGCGCTGCACGGAGGTTCATCGCATCATCTTTAAAGAGTGTGATGACGGCTTTGCAGTTTGGCTTATGGATGCAGGCTGTCCTGAACGAGTGAGGGTCTTTGATATCTGCCAGCAGGGCCGGTACCTCGATGGTGTAGTCTTCGAGCATCAGCATCTTGAGTCTATCTTCGCTCTTTTCGATGACGACACTACGAATGCCATCTTTAGTAAGAAGATCGATGATGGCCTTGGTAAAAGAGGTGTAACCCACAAAGATGATAAAAGGGTCTTTAAGGTTTTTGATCTGTCGATGAAACCGTGCATGTGCGATCTCAGAAGCGAGGACCTTGTCCTGAACAAGTGAGATGATCGAACCAAGGGCATAGAACCACCCTATGACAGAGAGGTAGATGGAGAAACCGACCCAGAGCCGTTGTGGGTAGGTGAACTCGTAGGGTGTCTCGCCAAAACCGATGGTCGTCGCCATATAGGAGACAAAGTAGAAAGCATCAAAAAAGGTCAGATGGTAGACGTTACCTTCATTGTCCATACCCGGGATGAGTACCATACCGAGGATGGAGATGCTGAAGGTGACGATCAGTACGTACATCGGCTTGCGCATACGCCTGATGATGAGGAAGGTGAGGTTACTCTTCACCACTTATCGCTTTGATTTTATGACATCTCCGGTAAAGAGTATCACGGAGACGATGTTGGCCAGCAGCGCACCACCGGAGAGTGAGACGATCGTCGTGACCATCTCTGTGTCCATCTCGGTCACATAGGCACCAAGGGCCCAGACGGATGCCGCAGCGATAAGCTGAATATCCGCGACCAGACTCGTAGCCAGCAGTACGGCACCCAGATGGGTCTTGTCCCCGAGTTTATAGATGGTCGCCAGCAAGTTGACGATGATAGCAGCAAAGAGCTCAAAGCGATTGTGATGGGCGATGTCGGTAGGGTCACCGTAGAAGAAACCGAAGTTCAGTGTCAGCGCGAGGATGATAAAGAAACCGGAGATGATCTTGTCGAGGTTCATAGAGCGCCTTTTTAACGTAGCTGAGCCATTTTAATGTCTCTATTGTTAAAAAAGCGTAAAGTGTCTAACTTTTCACTACTCCCTGACCGAGAAGCTCTGCATGCTCCTCAAAGCACTCCAGCAACTTCTCTTTGTCGATACTGTTCTTTTCCTTACCATAGAGATTGGCTTCAAGTCTGATAAGGGCATCATCGATAACGGGGTCTATGTTCCCAAAAGGTAGAAGCAGGTCAAAAAGGGTCCGGTCATCTTTGGCTTTCTCTATGGCCCTCAATAGGTCATCTTCTTTTTTGGTCCCGACTTTTCTACGATAGTTCATTCCTGCATACGTACCCAGCACACCGAGGACGACTCCGATAAAGAGGTAAAGATATTTGGTAGTCGAGTCTTCTTGTTGTGTCTGGGCCGGGGTACTCTCCGTAGGAGTCTCACGCTCTGACTCGATGATGGCCGTGCTTTTCTCTATCTTTGGTTCGGTCGTAGTCACAGTACTTCCTGTCACTTTGATAGCTATGGGTTCCGTCTTTTTGGTGATGACACGTTTTTGATCTTTATCAAAGTAGCGCAGGTCAAGTGCCGGTATCACGAAGTCTTTATCACCGATGATGGCGATCTTCTGTTTAAAGCTTCCGACATACTTGCCATTGATGAGCTTTGATCGTGTTTGAGGTTCGTCTGCATAGATGATGACATCGTCGATGAGTGGATCGAACTTGATGATATCTTCGACATTGCCCTCTCCGGTCACAGTGATAGTCAGGTTGACTGGCTTGTTGGCACGGACACTTGCTTTGTCGACATCGGCACCGATGCTGAAAGAGCCGTAGAGTTCAAGACCTGAAGGTAGAGGCTTGACATTTAGACTGACTGCATTGGAGAAGGACTTTTGCCACTGGAGCTGATTGGTCATTCGACTGAAGAAGGGGTCATTGAAAAAACCGTTGTTACGTCTTTGCTTGAGTGTACCGACCGCGACCTCGAGTGCCGGGATAGTGAGATTTCCCTCTTGTTGTGGAAAGAGCAGGTAAGTGTGGGTCTCGACGATGTACTCTCCCTCACTGCTCTGACTCTCTTCTTCGACTTTCTTTGCCCAGAAACCTTTCAGTGCAGGCTCATTGATCTGGACCTTGTCAGCTTTGGCACCGAGTCTGCGTTTGAACTTTATGTCAAACCGTACACTCTCACCCACATAGGCCTCTTTTTTATCGAGGGATAGCTCAGCGATGAAATCTGCACCTGCAGTAGATGCTGTGGGCTTGATGACACGCACCGGGATGGCTTTAGTCAGTTCACGTTCACCATCGACAGTGAGTTCATAACTGGGGATGATGACATCACGTGTAGGTGAGAAGCTGTAGGTATGTGAGACTGATGAGGTGATATCTCCATTGATGATATTGGTACTTCTAGCCGTGGACGTACCGGTGACAGGGAAACTGTCGATCTCATAGATATTTGGAAACTCCGCATCACCACCCTCTGCCGTGATGGTCAGGTTGACATTGTCACCTCTATAGACCGCGTTCTGGTCGACTTTTGCACTTACTCCGGCAAACAGACTTACTGAAAACAGTAGTGTTAGGAGTATCTTACCAAGGTCTTGTCTCATCTTCATCCTCTCCTGTGGTCTCTATAGGCAGCATCAGGGTGTTTACCCCTCTGCTGTTTAGCATCTTCTTATATTTTCGCTCTTCCATATCGCTGATGGGTGCTTTTTCGACATCGGCTTGCTCCATAGCAGCCTGCTCTTGCTCTTGCTCTTCTCGTGCTCGCTCTTCTTCGCTCTTTTGCTCTTCGGCACTTTTGGCTTCGTCCTCTTTTTGTTGCTCCTGACTCTCTTGCTTCTCGGAGTCCTGTCCTTCTCGCTCAGATGGGTCCTGTTGAGCTTCTTTGTCCTTCTCGTCCTGGTCAGAGTCACTCTGTTCAGAATCATCTTGTTTCTCTTTGTCGTCCTGGCCCTCTTGCTCTTTATCTTGTTCGTTCTCTTGCTCTTTTTGTTCCTGTTGCTTCTTTAAGAGCTCAAGGTTGTACTTGGTGTCAGGGTCATCTTCAAGCTTTAGTGCCTCTTCATAG
>JAUWRZ010000035.1 GCA_030610325.1 Sulfurimonadaceae bacterium
CATCTTTGAACCGACAAACAGGTTCCTGAAGTTCTTTGCTTTTGGTACGGTACTCTTATAGTCCACACTCGTGAAATTACCACCGACCCCTATTTTCGCCGGTGTCTTAAAAGCCTTCCAGGTCACATCGACATCCCCATCGACCGAAAGGTCGCAAGACCCCGCAGCGTTTGCCATAGCATACATCGCAAACAATGCGATCAAGATCCTTTTCATCCTCTACTCCTAGTATAGTTTCGCTGATTATAGATACTTTTCTCTTTAAATAGTATTAGTCTTTCAAATGGTCAGCTATAGAGGGATACCTTATAAGACACAGGCCAATATCATGCATGGGGATCTTGCTCTGCCAAAGGTATATAGATACTGAACTTTGTCCCCTCACCAGTGTTCTCAACAGCCAAGAGGCCATCACAAAAGTCTTCGATGATCTCTTTACTCATGGCCAGGCCAATACCGGAACCATGCTCACCTTTCGTAGTAAAGCCCTTTTCAAAGACCCTTTCCATGATGGTTTTAGGCATCCTTCCAGCATAGTCTTGGACCGTGACCACACCACGAGTCTCATCTTGAGAAAAAGTAATATCGATCCCTTTGTCGGACGAAGCACTCTTTTCGATCGCATCTTTAGCATTGACGACAAGGTTCAATAGAGCCTGCTTATACATGTTCTCATAACCGAAGACTACAATATCATCGGCCTCGGCATTCTTAATATTGATACCGATATTGTGTGCTTTAAAGTTCTCTGCCAATAACTCTGTCATCTGTTCCGTTGCACTATTTAAGACAAAAGTCTTTTTCTCATCTTTAGCTTTAAAGAATGTTCGAAAATCACGCATGGTAGTCGTCATAAACTCGACCTGCTTCTCAAGTCGTTTGATCATTGACATTCTCTCTTCATCGGGCTGGGAAGAGAGCTCTTCCATCAGTCTCAACTTCATATTAATAATGGATATACTCGAAAGAGGCTGTTTCCACTGATGCGCGATCGACGATAGAAGTTCACCGAGAGTGGCTAGTTTTGATGTCTGGATAAGCAGCTTTTTCTGCTCTCTCTCCTGCTGAAGGGCCTCTTCTACTCTCTCTTCCAGACCTTCGACATGCTTTTGGACCTCATCCCAAGCTTTCATGCGGCTTTTTGCAAGGATAGCCAATGTCCCCACTATGAGCAAAGTGACTGCAAGCGTACGATATTTCTCATCAAAAGTCATGCTATCAGGATAGATAAGATAGAACATCACCATAGTAGTGATGACCAGGAGTGAGTATCTTAATGCCTGTCGGGGAGTCAATAACAGATGAGAGAAAAGAGGGATGGTCAAAAGCCAGACCAGCATAAAGTCACTATTGGATGATTTGACTACATCTATTACCAGTATGATGTAAGCACCAGACAGTAGCAGATGGCTGACAAGCTCACTTTTTTGACTCTTTTGGTAAAAAAAGTATAAGACAACGAAAAATATGAGAAATACAGCATTTAAGATCATGACAAACGGATCGACGGGGTAAAATATTCTGAGAACAACATGTATGATCATAAAGACGATCAGCCCGATCAACAAAGATCGTAAGAACTCAGCCTGTTCTGATTCTTGTAGTCTCATCGATGGTCCCGCCTCTGATCTCAAATGTCCTATAAAATGTTATTATATCAGATAACGCCTACACCCCATCAACGATCTTTTTGACACTCTCATAGACAGCCTGTACCGATGCGATCTCGACCTTCTCCCGTGTCGAGTGCGGATAGAGGATGTTGGGACCGATGGATGCCATCTCCATCTTCGGAAAATGCTCTTTGATGATGCCACATTCCAGACCCGCATGGATGGCACCAAAGGTCGCCTTGGGAAATACTCTCTTAGTCACATCCAATACTTTTTGTGCAAATGGGGTCTCTTCCGGTCTCCACGGGGTGTAAAACCCTTCTGCTATGACAGCACAACCGTAAGCACTAAAATAAGCCATCGTCTCCTCTTCCAGCACTTCAAGAGACTCTTTACTCATAGAGCGTGCACTGAGATGGATGAGAAGTCCATCATCCCTGCTCTCGACCTGTGCCAGATTGATGCTCGTCTCAACAATACCCAGTGTCTCATCAAGATCACGGACACCATGCACGAACCCATCAAGCATCCTTATGAGTGCTTCACTATCTCGGATGACTTCGATACTCTGCCTGCCGAGCGCTTTCAATCCCTTTATGGCAGTAGGCTCTTGTGTTGCGACTACTGCTATGGCATGCTTCGCTATCGCATTACGACGCTCTCCACCTTTAATACTCACCAGTGCCGCATTCTCATGTGATGCGAGCAAAGCTGCAAGTTCCTTGATAGCGTTAGCGATCCCTCTATCTATGTCTACTCCAGAATGTCCTCCGGGAAGACCACTGACCTCCACTTCATGACAGTAGAGCTCTTTATGCTCTCGCACTATCGGTAGTCTGGCCTCGATATCGACTCCACCTGCACAACCGATGGTGACGATGCCCTCCTCTTCACTGTCAAGATTTAACAGATAGGGTGTCTGAAGCCCTACCTGAAGGGCACGTGCTCCGATAAGACCGATCTCCTCATCCGCGGTGAAGAGAAAGTCAGCGACACGCCCCTCTTCCATCAGTGCAAGCATCATCGCCATGCCCATCCCGTTATCGGCTCCCAGTGTAGACTCTTTGGCATGCAGCCATCCAGCCTCTTCTGTGAGTTCAAGATTCGGAGCCTCGCCAATACAGACCATGTCATAATGGGCCTGAAGCGTTACCGATGCACCCTCTTTACTACAGAGGATATTTCCCGCACTGTCGCTACTGACTTCATAACCACAACGACGACCATACGCTTCAAGATAGCTGTGCATCTCCTCACATCCACCCGAACAGTGTGCTATGGAACATAGCTTTTTAAATATCTCGATGACTTGCATCTCTTTGTCTCCTTTAGGTACAATCCGACATGATCAGATCACTTATTGGCACCTCTTTTTTCCTTGTCCTCTTCTCCGGCTGCGTCAATGAACGCGGCATCTCTGCGCGCTATTATAACGACTGTCGGGAGTATTATGACCTCCAGGGTTACTACCATAAAGAGTGTGATGAGAACATGATAGAGTACGAAGAGGTCAAAGAGGCGCTAAAGACCAAAGAGCCCGAAGAAGAGCGCAACGTCTGGTAGATGGACGGTACCTATTTAAAGGCTATAAACGTCGCAAAGTTTGCCCAACGAAAGATAACTTCACAGTGACGAAAGCCACAACGTAACGCCATCTCGATATTCTCCTGCGCAGTATAGGGGATGAGGACGTTCTCCAGGGCTTCACGTTTTTGCATGATCTCGTAAGCGCTGTACCCCTGCTCTTTCTTAAAGTCATAATAGCAGTCTATGAGCTCTTTGTTCAGCTTCTTCTCTTCACTGATGACCTTTTCGCTAAAGATAAAGACACCACCTTCGTTCAAGGTCTCGTAGATACGGCTTATCAACACCTCACGTACCGGAGGTCGGATAAACTGAAGCGTATAGTTACTAAGCATGACATCGGCTGTCTCATACTCGTAAGTAAGGATATCACCTTCATATACCTCTACCGATGAGCCGTAAGCATCTATCTTCTTAGCTGCCTGATCGAGCATCGCACGGGCATTGTCTATGCCTAGTAAGCTGGCTGGCTGCTCAAGCCCACGCTCAATATCGAGTAGTTGCGATGCAGTGGAGCAACCAAGATCATAGAGACGGCCGTTCTCTTTAAGATAGAGTCGTGCGAAACGGCTTGTCAGCTTTAGTGTCTCTGTATAAAAAGGGACTGATCGTTGCAGCATATCATCAAATACAGCCGCCACATCAGCATCAAACTCAAACTGCTTTTTGATGGGTCGATTAAAAACGTGATCTTTCATAAGGGTATTCTAGCGCAAAGCGAAAGAAAACATACACAAAAAGATGAGGGCATCTCTCCTATCGATGATACTTTACTCGATGAAAATATGCGTTCAGCATATTTCTCATTCTATATGATCGCTATAATTGCGTACCGAACATGATCTGATAGGAGATGTATGTATGAAAGATATTGATATTGAGACCCTGATGATGGTCGTCTTCGTGATCGCATTAGTAATATCACTTTGGAAGATCTACGTGTTCCTGCCAAAGACGAGACTGGCTGATGATGATACGACCAGTGACTCGATCGAAGAGCTGACAGCACTCATGCTGATCTGTATCACTGACAGCTATGAGCAGGGATCCGAACTCACCGACAGACTGCTTTATGAGCAGATGATAAGTCATGAGAGTTTTGACAAAGGGCACTACTGGCGATTTAACCAGAACAGACTGAACCACCTGGTCTTAAGCTACTATGCCAGTAACCCCGGAGTCAACAGTTTCGAGCAGATCTTCGAAGCACAGAAGAGGTAGGACCAAGCATCTGTATCACTAGGTCTGTTTAAAGCCCAGGATGCAGATCTGGTCAAGTCCCTCTTCAAGCTCGATCTTGTTCTGGTTCGCCCAGACCAGGATATCACTGTCCATCATCATGAAGTCATCCTCTTGAAGCAGGTCGTTCTTGATCTTGATCATATCTCTATCACTCTTAAGAGTGAGATAATAATCACTATGATCTAAAAAAGGTCTCAACTTCACCAATGCTTTGACGATGCCCTCAAAATCCGAATAGTTCTTCTTCACGCCTCGGACCAGTCCCATCGACCGTTCATCCTCACCGTAACCACACAGACGTAAAAGCTCTTTTTCCATTCTCAGACCTCCCTGACTCCCCTGTTTGATGATCGTATACAGAGCAGAAGTCCAAAGACCTGCTCTTCGATCTATGCAAAGGTTTACTAGAAACATGATAGCACACAGCTACCTCAATAGACCCTGAAAAAGCCATAAAACAGTCCCACTCTCATCGCCCCCGATCGTCTCGCACTTATGATACATCTTTAAGGACAAACAGAGTAATATCTTCTCAGATAAAGCTGTTTGATCGATACCTACATAAGGCTATCATCAGTCTGCCAAAAACAGATCTCACTGCCTGAGCAAAGGGACTATCACATGCGTTTTACCGTCGATGAATATTCACAACGTTTCAAGATGTCCAAGGAGATGATGAACTCCAGACTTAAGAACAGAAGACTCAACTATATCATCGAAGAGGGGACCACTTATATCATAGTGCCCAGGAACTCACTTGATGATGCCCAAAAAGAGCGCATAAAGCAGCCAGTTGTCGAACCCGCTGTCACCACTCCCACACCTGTTGAGCCCACCCCATCTGTCCAGGTCACCAAACCGGCCAAGGCAACCAGACCTGCCAGACCCAAGACTACTGTCGGGACCATCATCGCCCTCTACCAGAAAGAGAACCTGCAGCTCAAACAGAAGATCAAAGAACTTGAACAGAAGATCGATAAGCTCATCGGAGATAAAGAGCAGATGCTTCGTGATGAACGTGACCGCATTGAGAAAGTCTACAGTAATAAAGATGAGCAGCTAAAGACGATCCTTGAACTGGTGAACACGAAATTGATGCTGACACAGGACTCTACTGTCCATGATGTCGACTCCACTACAGGGAAACGACCTGAAGATGCGATCGACGCTACCTGGCAACAGAGTGATTTCGTAGAACTCCGCCAATACCTCAAATCTCTGGGCCTTAAACCTCTGGAGAGAAAGAGCATCAAAAAACGGTTTGCCGAGGCATATGGCAGTGATGTCCGTGTCATCCAGCAAAACGGTCAGTTCTATCTGGACTTCTCAAAATATGACTATAGTGACCTTCTCAGACACTGATGATCAGAGCTGTCACTGATGCGTGAGACGATCAGGACAAGAGATATCAGTGAGACTATTGCAGAGTTTGCATCTGAGACAGGGAGCAAGTCTGAAGAGTATGACTTTACCTTAGAAGGTGTGACTACCTATATCAACACCTGTCATATGGATAGCTTCTCCAAATATAGCGTGGCGCAGAGAGAGCAGTACAAAGACCCGACCCGCCTGATCGATGACCGGGTCACCTTTCGACAGTCCTATAAGATCATCCCCATCAAAACAGCTCTCTCCAGTATTAAGCTTGATCATCACATAAAGTCTGATCCATCCAACATACATCCTATCCTGGTACTCGACCCCTCAAGCACCATACCCGTGAAGCAGCACAAACCCAAAGAGCTCTTCACACTGCTCATCCGTGAGATAAACAAGATCAAAGCGCTCAATGGTATGCTCATCGGTATCTTTAGCGAGACAATGGTCGCCGATATCAAAAGCCTTACCAAACGTCTCTATGCCGGTACCTTTACTAAACCCGTATCCATACGGCTCTTTAGCGGCATCCCTCCAGAGATCGCCAGACCAAGCAGACTGATCTTACATTTCCAGGAGAAGAATCAAGATAAGCAGCTAAAAGAGGTAGAAGTCGGTGAACTGATCATCGAATATATCAAGCCGGTCTTTGGTAGTAACGGGCTCAACGCGATGGGTCGAAGAGTCGACAAAGATGAAGTAGATAATGAGAAGTTCATCTCCAATACGATAGACACTGCTACCATAGAGAAGCGTGAGGATGATGAGAAGATAACGCTTTGGAGTAAAAAACGCGGTTTTGTCCATTATGACCGGTCGATCTTAAAGATAAGTAACAGACTGCGACTACAGAGCCTCAAACGTGTAGAGTCTCAAGTCACAGACCAGGAACAAAACGATGTCGAGATCGTCATCGACCAGAAAGACCTCACTCAAGATACCATCGGTGAAGGGGTACATCTGACCTCAAATATCATCCACGTCTCAGGCTATGTCGCTAATAAAGCCGTATTGAACTCAAAAGAGCTTGTCATCGACGGGGTATCGCATAATGGCTCAAGACTCTTTGCCCAAGAAGCGACCATCAACCGGCACAAAGGCATACTACGTTGTCATAAAGCGACTATAAGACTGCTTGAAGGCGGTGAGGTCCATGCCACTGAAGTACATATAGATACAGCACTCGGAGGCAAGGTCTATGCAGACAAGATAACGATCGGTACAGTCAGACATCATCTTAAGGCCTACGCCTCCAAAAGTATTATGATCAATAAGATAATAGGTGAAGAGAACCTCTTTATGATAGATGCGCAAGACAACCCGATCGTACAGAGCCGTCTGAGTCATATGCAGAGAGATCTGGACTCATTACGTGATCAGCTTAAAAAAGCGAAACTGCACTCCGAGCAGGATGTCCCTCAGATCAGGGAGAGGATCAATGCCCTTAAAGATAGTATCAAAGCGTTTAATGATCTCCCTTTCGATGCCACTATCACTATCAAAGAGAAGATCCATGGTTACAACACCATCGGCTTCACCCTGTCTACTCAGCAGGAGATAAGCTTCCATACTGTCGAACATCTCAAGTATGCCCCTTTTTACATCTCTGCTACAGAAGATGAGATCACACTCCACCCTGTAGGCGTCACCATCACCATCGACTAAATACCTATCTAAGATATACGCTCAAGAGCTAGCTCCAGCTCAATCGACTAAAAGACTCTTCCTGCCAGCCTCTCTTCTACATCTATATAAGGATCTTTTATCTCGATCAGATTGGCCCAGACTCCAAGAAGCTTCTCTCCAAGACTCATGTTCCTGTTCTTTTTTTTATCCTACCTACTACTAAGCTGTCTTAAGAGATGGACTTTAAAGAGAGCTCAACACTATAAATCTCTAAATATTATACGGTTTACCGTATAATATATACATTTTATTTATTATTATATTCGTTAATATTCATATAATATTTAGATTAACGTCTTTTATATTTTATAAAATGTATATAACATACAAATATTACTCTAAATATTAGTTTTTCTTCTATTAATACCCGGTATAATGTTTATTTTAAGTCTATTTTATGTATATTTACTAAATGAAACTGAACGATCTTTTCAACATCCTCCATAACGCAGTCGAAGCGGAACAAAACGGCAAGAAGATCTCTCAAAAAGAGATGGCTGGTAGCTTGGGGATCTCAATGCGTACCTACCAGGACTGGAGACTCGGCAATGCCAAGCCTCAGGCCGCACGTGCTGTCATCGAGATGCTCGGGAAGTTGGATGATGAGGACATCATCAGAGTCGTTAGAAAAATCAATCGATTGGGGAGTGATAGATGAGCAGCTTGACCGAGCAGGAACGTTTGGGACTCGACGACGTATTTTTATCTATATCATCTGGTCATCATAAGCAGAGAAGATGGTCAGATCTAAAGGGATATCTACAAGCCTTATTTGTACCGACGAAAGTAGGAAAGAAAATATCTCAACCCGTTAAAATCCTATTTCACGTACAAAAACGCATAAAATCATCCTATTTGCTGAAAAAACTCTCTCAAAAGTATAAAAAGAAGAGAGAATTAAGGAAATAGTGTATACAGTATCCTTATATGGTTTACTTTACCCCCGCAAACCGCGTAAAATAGGGGCTAAGTGATCACATAACTTCATGCAAGGGTGTAAGGAATGAACAAAGCAGAATTCGTCGAGTTAGTACAAAAAAACGGTGACTACAAAACAAAATCTGAAGCTGAGACAGCGATCAAAGCATTTTCAGATGCAATAACTGAGGCACTGGTATCTCGAGAAGATGTGACACTGGTAGGTTTCGGAAGTTTTGCAGCAACACTACAAAAAGGTAAAAGTGGGACAGTCCCAGGTACAGACAAGACTTATACTACACAAGATAAGATGGTACCTAAGTTCAAAGCTGGTAAAAGTCTTAAAGACTCTGTCGCTTCAGGCAAGTAGTTCGTTGCGATCTTTCGCAACGACCCTCGCTTCCTCTTAACAATACTCAGATATATCTATCATCTAGTACATCGACTTTCACAAGAACACTACTGACACCTTCTTACGAGTATCAGAAGATCTAGCCTTAAAGATATACCCTACTATTCGTACAGACTATCTCTCTTTGCAAAGCATCAGCACGATCGAACTACAATCCCGAAATAAAATACCCAATGGGATGACATCATGAAAAAAGTAGTAAAAGATACACAAGAGTGGCGAGAACAACTCTCACCTGAAGCGTTTAACGTCTGTCGTATGCATGGGACAGAGGCACCTTTCAGCGGTCAATACAACAGTTACAAAGAGAGTGGGACCTATCACTGTGTCTGCTGCGATGCACCACTGTTCAAGTCCTCTACAAAATTTGACTCCGGTACCGGCTGGCCAAGTTATTTTCAGCCTTATGATGATGAAGCCATCACAGAGATAAGAGATGAAGGGTTTGGTATGACCCGTATCGAAGTACGCTGTGCGAAGTGTGATTCGCATCTGGGACATGTCTTTAACGATGGCCCCGCACCGACCGGACTACGCTACTGCATAAACTCAGTCAGCTTGAGCTTTACGCCGGAAGAGGGATAAGATCACATAAAGTAGTCGCATCTTCTTTACCTCAAATGAGAGATGTGATAAATGCACACATCTCATCGAGTAAAGTCTCATCGATGTATGAAACACCCTTTACAAGGCCAGATAAGCCGCCAAGCTATCGTCCTAAGCTCTTTTTATGATTTCTATCCCTTTGAAGTGATATAGACTGTATTTGAGGCATAGAAGGAGTATTGGCTGTATGACATCAATAAAAGCAGATCTACTATTTATGAAAAGTATGATGTAGTAGTTAGATCGGGAGCATGATAGCAAGAGTCACCAAAAGCCCTTTAATTAAGGGCTTGATGATCTTTTGAAAGAGTGACTAGAAGTAATAGCGTAATAGTGCCTGTGATCTGGTGTTTAACGTAAAGTTATCACCTATTCCTGCATAAACACCCGCTTCTCCACCAAGAGAGACTTGTTTATCAAAATAGTATTCAAATCCAAATACTCCACCTACAGATAAAGATGTATCACTGTCATCTATGGCGTCATAGTTCACATAACCGATCCGACCATCTACACCATAGTAGGTGACTACATTTGGCGATACCTGCTGTAACATATGAATAGCTGCACCAAGCTCTAATCTACTAGTAGCACCATCCCCTGATGAATAGCCTAACGAACCGTATGGTTCAATACGCATGTTTTCCTCAAGGTACAATGGTACTCTGATAGTAGCTGTATCGCCTGTCATTCCAACACCTACACCCATTTTAGTAGACTCTGCATAGACACTTATCGATACGACAAGTATCATAAACGCTCTTACCAATGTTTTCATTGTGATAACCTTTTCCTAAGTTTATTTGGAAGGATTATAAATATTACAACATTAAATGATCATTAAGTCGACAATACTTTTCTTAAACTTCTATATATATGATAATGATTCAAAAAGACTTCAGATTATGACCTCAAAAAAGATGAGATAATACATATATTTACGTTCATATTGTCCTTAACACTCAGCGATGCACTCTTACAATAAAAAGAGTGCTATAATCCCTCCAAAAAAATGAGGTCCCCCATGAAAAATCTGTTACTAACGCTCTTTCTACTCTTCTCTACATCTGCTATGGCTGCACAAAGCAGTGCCCATCCTGTTGTCATCCTTGAGACTACACAAGGTACTATCGAGATCGAGCTTTATGAGGATATCGCTCCGATGGCGGTAGAGAACTTCACGACACATGTCAAGAACGGCTACTACAACGGTATCGCCTTTCACCGTATCATCAAAGACTTTATGATCCAAGGTGGTGACCCTACCGAGACTGGACGCGGTGGTGAGTCTATCTGGAAAAAACCGTTTAAAGATGAGTTCAAGCCAAATGTAGTCTTCGACAAAGTCGGGATCCTTGCTATGGCCAATGCCGGTCCTATGACAAACGGCAGCCAGTTCTTCATCACTACCGCCAAGACCCCATGGCTCAACGGCAACCATACGATCATTGGACAGGTCTCTAAAGGTTTGGAGAACGTCAATAAGCTTAATATGATCCCTACAAGCGGACGCAGTGGCGCTGACCGTCCTGTTCAGCGTCAAGAGATAATCAAGGCGTCTATCAAATAAGTAGTCCTGTACTGCTTGATCTCAGGTCAAGACCTGAGATCAATATCGATCACTACCACTCCTTCAAAGATATCTTTCGTCTTCTCATATATCCATCTATAATAAAGCCTTACTATCGACCTGAACAACCTATGATGCTACATGGATTTTTATCACGCAGAGATGAGTACATAAGACATTCCAAAAGACTTTGAGTTAGTAGTATCTCTCTTGATGATGGCAGTCGCACGATATGATGTAGTAGCCAGATGAGCCTGGTTGAGCTGTATGCGAAAGGGGAAGGAGAAGGGGCA
>JAUWRZ010000022.1 GCA_030610325.1 Sulfurimonadaceae bacterium
ATTGTAGGCATACAATTCCTTTCTAAATTAATGTTCCAGTAGAATATAACCCGCTTTATTACAGGGATTATGAACGCGTGATTATACTGAAAAATATTTTAAATGAAGCTGATTTTAAGAAATATGCAAGGCAAGATCGTAGAAGGTCTAAAAAGTTCTCAAAGAGCTTCACAGCTCTTTGAGAGAATGTGTCTGCTACTCAGGAGTCAGTAGACATCCCTGAGTGTTCATAGAAGAGAGATGACTACTCTTCGTCTTCTGCGAACATGATCTCCTGATCTTTATAGATACCAGTACCTACCGGGATCGTACGCCCGATGATAACGTTCTCTTTAAGGTCAGTCAGATCATCTATCTTTGCAGAGACAGCGGCTTCAGTCAAGACTTTCGTCGTATCCTGGAACGATGCTGCCGAGATGATAGAGTCAGCACTTACTGATGCCCGGGTAATACCTACCAGGAATGGCTCAGCAATAGCCGGCTCTCCGCCTAGACGAAGGATCTTCTTGTTCTCTTCTTGGAACTTGACCTTGGAAGCCAAGTCACCCTGGATGAACTTCGTATCTCCGGAGTCCATGATCTTCACCTGGCGCAGCATCTGCGTAAAGATGACTTCAATATGCTTGTCCGCGATATTGACACCCTGACGACGATAGACCTGCTGGACTTCACTTACAAGGTAGTTATAAAGCGCTTTCGTACCAAGGATACGAAGGATCTCATGTGATGAGATAAGACCGGTACACAGACGCTCACCTGCATGGACAAACTCACCGGTATGGACAAGTGCAGAGAGGTTTTTGTCAACAAAATACTCTTTGACAATACCGTTCTCTGACGTGATGATGATACGCTCTTTACCACGTAACATCTTACCAAAACTGACAATACCATCGACTTCTGCTATCAGTGCTGTCTCTTTAGGCTTACGTGCTTCAAACAGCTCTGATACCCGTGGAAGACCCCCGGTGATATCGCGTGACTTCTGCAGTGCCTTTGGAGTCTTGGCCAGGATGTCAGCGATCTTTACTTCACTGCCATCTTCTGCAAAGACCGCTGTCTTAGGATCGATCGCATAACGCAAGACCGTACCCTCTTCCGTAGCGACGACGATAGCCGGCTTATACTCAGGAGAGATGTACTCATTAAGCATCAGACGTGTCTTACCAGTCAGTTCGTCAAACTGCTCTGAGGCAGTGACACCCGGGATGATATCCTCAAACTGAATAGTACCATTTGACTCAGAGATAGTAGGGTTTGAGTATGGGTCCCACTCAGCGACTACCGTAGACTCTTCTGTTGCCGGTCGAGCAAGCAGCGTCATCACCTCTACTCCTGCATCATCTTCGATCTCTACAATAGAACCACGAGCTACATAGTGACGGATCGCTTCACGTCCTTCTGTGTCTACGACAACAGCGAACAGTCCTTTCTCCTGGACCTCATAACCTTTTTTGATCTCGGCATGACGCTCAAGATAATCACCCTTAAGCAGGAAGTACTTGACAGTACCTTTCTCCTGTGCCATGATCTTCTGCGTGATCGGTGCACCATCTTCGACAAGGATCTCAGAAGCATAAGGGATACGGTTCGGTACGTTCCAGCCATCTTTGATAGACTCGACGATCGACTCAGCCTCTTCGACCATGACACCGTTCGCATATGGAAGATAGAACTTCCCTTCGATCTTACCACTGACACCGGCAAGCTCGTTCGGTCGTGCGACATCTTTCTTACGTAGCGTATAACGTGTCGTCTCCTTTTCACCTACGACACTGACGATTATCTCATCATGTACAGTCTGGATCTCCAATTTACCGGCGAATGGAGCTTTGATCTTAGGCTCGACCAAAAGCACACCCGCATTTCGGCGGTTTGCTACGATCCGCTTACCCTCTTTGGAGATATAGGTCTTCATGTTGTAATAACGGATGAAACCTTCACGGTCTGCGACGACCTGACGCTCTTCACGAGTACTTGACGCTGTACCACCGACGTGGAACGTACGAAGGGTCAGCTGTGTACCCGGCTCACCAATAGACTGCGCAGCAATAATACCGACAGCCTCACCTCTACGGACAATACCACCGGCACCGAGGTTGAGTCCATAACAGAGTGCACAGATACCACCTTCAGACTTACAAGTCGTAGGAGTACGGATATGTGCAGACTTGATACCGGATTCGACGATCTTCTCAGCTTTAAGTTCATCTATCAAAGTCCCCTCAGTGAAGAGGATCTCATTAGTGATAGGATCAATAGCGTCTTCAGCAAGGACACGACCATAGATACGATCTTCCAACGGCTCGATCATCTCATTACCGATAGAGATGTCTGTGATCTCGATACCCTCATGGGTACCACAATCGTGCTCGACGACTTTGACGTTCTGTGCGACATCGACAAGTTTACGTGTCAGATAACCCGCATTCGCTATCTTAAGTGCCGTATCCGCAAGACCTTTACGTGCACCGTGTGTCGAGATAAAGTACTCAAGGACGTTTAGTCCCTCTTTAAAGTTCGAGATGATCGGTGTCTCAATGATCGAACCATCCGGTTTCGCCATCAGACCACGCATACCTGCGAGCTGACGGATCTGAGCAGCAGAACCCCGCGCTCCGGAATCTGCCATCATATGGATAGAGTTGAAACCATCTTTATCGTTCTCGACAAGATCCATCATCTGACCTGCGATCGTGTTGTTAGAGTCTGTCCAGACGTCAATGATCTTGTTATATCGTTCCTGCTCAGTCAGAAGACCTGCTTCGAACTGCTTTTGGATCTCTTTGACTTTGTTCTTGGAGTCGATCATCAACTGTTTTTTCTCGACTGGTACGATGATATCTGCGATCGAGATCGAGATACCTGCTTCTGTCGCCGTCTTAAACCCAAGGTCTTTGAGTCTGTCCAGGAAAGAAGCTGTAATAGCGATGCCACCATATTTGTTGACATAATCGACGATCGTGTTGATCGCCTTCTTCTTCATCACCTTGTTCCACAGGTCGACTGGGACAAAGTCAGGTAGGATATCTTTGAGCAGAAGACGTCCAGCTGTCGTCGAGATGATCCGGTTATCTACACGCGTTCTGATCTTCGCATGCAGGTCAAGTGCATCATTCTCCATAGCGATGACGACCTCTTCGGCATTAGCGAAGAGTTTGTTCGAACCTTTGACACCGTTCTTCTCCAGTGTCGCATAGTAAAGACCAAGGACCATATCCTGAGAAGGAGTAGCTATCGCTTTACCTGAAGCAGGAAGCAAGATGTTCATAGACGAGAGCATCAGTACTTTGCACTCAGCTATCGCTTCTGAGCTAAGTGGTACGTGGACAGCCATCTGGTCACCATCGAAGTCAGCATTGAACGCCGCACAGACGAGAGGGTGAAGCTGAATAGCTTTACCGTCTATGAGCTTCGGATGGAAAGCCTGGATAGAGAGCTTATGAAGCGTCGGTGCACGGTTAAGCATGATAGGATAACCATCGACGATCTCGCTAAGGCACTCCCACACTTCATTGGTCTTGTCTTCGATCATCTTCTTCGCTGCTTTGACCGTAGTAGCATAACCCTTGTCTTCAAGCTTAGCGATCAGATGCGGCTTAAAGAGTTCCAGTGCCATCTTCTTAGGCAATCCACACTCATCCATACGTAGGTTAGGACCGACGACGATGACGGAACGACCGGAGAAGTCGACACGTTTACCCAGAAGGTTCTGACGGAAACGACCCTGTTTACCCTTGATCACTTCTGAGAGTGATTTCAATGGACGCTTGTTGGCACCCTTGACTGCGTTCGCACGACGACCATTATCGAAAAGTGCGTCTACTGACTCTTGAAGCATACGCTTCTCATTACGGACGATGATCTCCGGAGCTTCGAGTTCAATAAGACGTTTAAGACGCTGGTTACGGTTGATGACACGACGATAGAGGTCATTGACATCAGATACCGCGAACTTCCCACCATCAAGGCTGACCAGTGGACGCAGGTCAGGCGGTAGTACTGGAAGTGCTGTCAGCATCATCCATGCCGGATTGTTACCTGAGTTCAGGAACGACTCTACGACTTTCAGACGCTTGACAATAGTCTTACGTTTTGCTTCTGACTTGGTCTTCTCAAAATCCTCTTTAAGCATAGAGAAGACTTCGACAAGATCGATACCATCAAGAAGGTCACGGATGATCTCTCCACCCATGTACGCCTCAAAGCCGCTTTCGCTGTAGCGCTGAAGCAGTGTACGATACTGCTCTTCATTGAGTACATCGTATTTGATGACTGGAGTCTTCTGAGATGCATCATAAAATGCCTCTCCTCCATTCTTTACGATATATGCCTCATAATAGAGTACACGCTCAAGGTTCTTCATCTTGACACCAAGCAGTGTACCAATACGACTTGGCAGTGAGTTCACATACCAGATGTGTGCGACTGGAGTGACCAGGTCGATGTGACCCATACGGACACGACGTACCTTTGAAGTAGTGACTTCGACACCACACTTCTCACAGACGACGCCTTTGTAACGCATCTTCTTGTATTTTCCACACAGGCACTCATAATCACGTACCGGACCGAAGATCTTCGCACAGAAGAGCCCATCACGTTCAGGCTTTAAAGTACGATAGTTGATCGTCTCGGGTTTCTTCACCTCACCGTGACTCCACGAGAGTACTTTCTCCGGGCTTGCCAGGCGAAACTGGATCTGTTTGATATCTTTAGGACGTCTGTCCTCTGTAACTGCTATCGGTACTAATCTACTCATCGTCTTCCACCTCGTCAAAAATCTCTACGTCAAGCGCAAGTGCTTGTAACTCTTTTGTAAGTACGAACAGAGTCTCAGGAATACCTGAAGGTGGGACATTCTCACCTTTTGTCAACGCTTTATATGCACGTACACGTCCATCTACATCATCTGATTTGATCGTAAGCATCTCTTTAAGTACGGCTGTCGCACCATAGGCCTCAAGTGCCCAGACCTCCATCTCACCAAAACGCTGTCCACCAAAGAGTGCTTTACCACCGACTGGCTGCTGTGTGACCAGAGAGTAAGGTCCCGTTGAACGGGCATGTACTTTCTCATCGACAAGGTGGTGCAGTTTCAAGACATACATGAAACCGACGTTGACACGTTCTTTCATCTTCTCGCCACTCTTACCGTCATAAAGGACAGTCTTACCATCATCATCAAGGTTTGCCAGTTCAAACAGTTTGGCAAACTCATCAGCATTGACACCTTCGAAGATCGGTGTGGCAAAACGGACACCTTGAGTCCAGTCACGAGCATATTTCAACAGATCCTCATCACTCATCTTGCCTACAGCGTCTTCGATCGCCATAAGACCGGCGATGTTAGCAATAGTACTCAGCTTGGCGCGAAGTTGCTCAACGAAGTCACTCTGCTTCGCGTCAAAGATATCCTGGATCTGATTAGCGAGCTCACGCCCAGCCATACCCAGGTGCATCTCAAGGATCTGCCCGATGTTCATACGTGAAGGTACACCCAGTGGGTTCAAGCAGATATCTACAGCACGTCCATCTGCCATATATGGCATATCGACCTCAGGGACGATCGTAGAGACAATACCTTTGTTTCCGTGACGACCCGCCATCTTATCACCGACTTTTAGCTTACGCTTAGTCGCAATATAGACTTTGACATACTTGACGACACCATTTGGAAGGATATCGTCTTTCTCGAGAATAGTCAGTTTCTCCTCATGCTCATCACGAAACTTCTTCTTCTCTTTTTGGAAATGGTTCTTTGTCTTGTTATAGTTTGCCTGCACACTGTCACTGAACGCTTTTACGATACTGTTCATCGCAAAACGGTTGACTGCAGCAAGGTCTTCTGCCTGGATCTTGTCACCAAGCTTATACTCATTGCCATTCGCAGAGACATCTGCTTGTAATTCGGCATTGGTCAGCAGTGCTGTAATACGCAGCATCTCCTCTTTATCGATCATCAGAAGTCTGTCATAATGCTCACGTTCAAGCTCATCACGTTCAGCTTTCTCAAGCTCCAGTGTACGAGGGTCTTTCTCATAACCCTTCTTGGTAAAGACTTTGACATCGACTACCACACCTTCCATACTTGGAGGACAGTAGAGCGACTTGTTGACGACATGGCCCGCTTTCTCACCGAAGATAGCTCTTAACAGACGCTCTTCCGGTGTCGGCTTGACCTCACCTTTTGGTGAGACTTTACCTACAAGGATCATTCCACCACTTACATTGGCACCGACCTTGACGATACCCGCTTCATCGAGGTGAGTCAGCTCATCATCACGGACATTTGGAAGGTCACGAGTGATCTCTTCTACACCATGCTTAAGCTCACGAGCTTCTGCCTCTTTCTCATAGACATGTACAGAGGTATAAGAGTCTTCACGTATCATACGCTCAGAGATGACGATCGCATCCTCATAGTTGTACCCGTTCCAAGGCATGAACGCGACCATAGCATTGATACCCAGAGCAAGCTCGCCCTGATCCATGTTCGGACCATCAGCGATGATCATACCTTTCCCTACTTTATCACCAACGTTTACGATCGGCTTCTGATAGAAAGTCGTGTTCTGGTTAGTACGCAGGTTCTTCTGGAGTGGATAGTAGTCAATAAACGTACCATCATCATCCTCACCCATCACATAGATATGTTTTGCATCGACTTTCTCGATCACACCTGCGCGTTCTACTTTGACACACTCCCATGAGTCACGTGCGACCAGCTTCTCTACACCGGTACCGACCATAGGTGCCTGTGGACGTAATAGAGGGACAGCCTGACGCTGCATGTTCGAGCCCATCAGAGCACGGTTGGCATCATCATGCTCCAGGAACGGAATAAGTGACGCAGCTACACCGACGACCATATGTGAAGAGAGGTCTGCATAGTTACAGGTGTTCGCTGAACGCAGCATGATCTCGCCATCTTGACGTGTCTCGATAAGGTCGTCTATAAACTGTCCGTTATCATCCGTCTCATTAGAAGCAGCAGCAATGATCTTGCCCTCTTCCTGAGTAGCCGTAAGATATATGACCTCTTTAGTGACGACACCATCTTCGACTACATTATACGGAGCCTCGATAAAGCCATGCTCGTTGACTTTAGAGTAGGTAGCCAGCGTATTGATCAGACCGATGTTCTGGCCCTCCGGCGTCTCGATCGGGCAGATACGTCCATAGTGAGTCGGGTGAACGTCACGTACTTTAAAGCCCGCTCGCTCTTTTACGAGACCACCTTCACCAAGTGCAGAGAGACGACGTTTGTGTGTCACTTCTGAAAGTGGGTTAGTCTGGTCCATAAACTGTGAAAGCTGCCCGCCTGAGAAGAACTCCAAGATCGTACTTGTGATCATCTTAGAGTTGATAAGGTCATGCGGCATAAGCTCAGCCATCGGTCCACTCATAGTAGAGAGCTTGTCCTTGATGGCTTTTTGCATCTTGATCAGACCATTGTGTAACTCATTACCCAAAAGTTCACCAATAGAACGGATACGACGATTACCCAAGTGGTCACGGTCATCGATATGTCCACGGCCATTTTTGACTTTGATGACATATTTGACCGTATTGATGACATCCTCGTTGGTCAGGACTGTCACGTACTCAGGGACATTAAGACCAAGCTTATGGTTCATCTTCATACGACCGACACGTGTCAGGTCATAACGTTCCGGGTCAAAGAAGAGCTGGTTGACAAAGGCTTTTGCCGCCTCTTTTGTCACTGGCTCACCTGGACGCATCACTTTGTAGATACGGATCGCTGAGAGGAAGTTCTCATCTTCTATATCTTCCGTCTGCTTAAGTAGCTTCAGTGAGTCTACATCAGCAAGGAATGCATTGATGATAGAGCTGTCTACGCCCTCTGCCAGGTCATTAGCGATGACAAACTCGGTTATACCGGCTTCTGCCATCTTCTTAAGTTTAGTCTCATCGACGGCAGTCATCGTATCAAAAAGGACCTCACCAGTCTCAGGATTGATGATCGGCTCAGCAAGATAACGTTCTGCCAGTGTCTCTACAGGGTACTGTATGGACTTAAGTCCACTCTCTAAGAACTTCTGTGCTTTCTTGGTACTCAATCTTTTACCCACACCCAGAAGTACGTTGCCCTCGGAATCAATAAGATCATATACCAGACGACCTTTGAAGTTTTCTGCTTCAAAGTCCAAAAGGAACTGGTTATCTTTTATGTATATCTTCTGCAGTGGATAGAAGAGTTTCAGGATATCCTGCTTGCTATAACCCAAGGCACGGAACATGATAGTGACAGGGACCTTACGACGCTTATTAATACGCATATAGAGGATGTCTTTTGGATCATATTCGAAATAGAGCCATGAACCACGGTCAGGGATGATCTGTCCGGTATAGATAAGCTTATTACCGGCTGTAGTCGACTCTTCCTCTTTAAAGATGACACCTGGGGAGCGGTGAAGCTGATTTACGACGACACGTTCGACACCGTTGATGACGAAAGAGGTACGCTCTGTCATCAGAGGGATATCACGGATGAAGATAGACTGCTCTTTGATATCTTTGACACCAAGCTTCTCTTTTGTGTTCTCATCTCTGTCCCAAAGGACAAGGCGCGTCTTCATACGAAGAGATACCGCATAGGTAAGACCACGTTCCATACATTCACGGACGGTATATTTAGGTTTACCGACTTCAGAACCAAGGTACTCAAGTGTGAGTCTGTTCTGTACATCATGAATAGGGAAGACAGACTCGAAGACACGTTCGATACCACTGGTGGCACGGTCTTTCTGTTCCAACATCAAGAAGTTATCGTAAGAACTTTGTTGTAGTTGCAATAGATTTGGCACGTCGATCTGCTGTACGCTCTTGGCAAAATCGACACGTAAACGATTTCCGGAATACAAGGTGTTTAACATAGGCTACCTCGGTAAGTAAATTAATTAGTTGATGAGTGATCCAAATGCGGTGGATCTAAAGGGTCAATGGTCCAGGTACTCCTGAACAGAGCCACAAGTAATGAATGTTAGTGGTTTTATACGACAAAAGGGCACTTTCACGATACGTCGTACGTACCCTGAAAGTGCCCATTTACGGAGAGGAAGGCCGAAGCCTTCGTGAAAGCAGTCAGTCTTATTTGACTTCGACTGTAGCACCAGCTTCTTCAAGAGCTTTCTTAGCTTCTTCAGCAGCGTCTTTATCGACACCCTCTTTAACAGTTGAAGGAAGTTGCTCAGCTGCAGATTTTGCTTCTTTAAGGCCAAGACCTGTAAGAGCACGGATAGCTTTAATGACGTTGATCTTCTTAGGTCCGACTTCAGTGATGACAACATCAAACTCAGTCTTCTCTTCAGCAGCAGCAGCATCGCCGCCAGCAGCACCAGCAACAGCGACAGGCTGTGCAGATACGCCAAATTTCTCTTCGAATTCTTTTACAAGCTCAGAAAGCTCGAGGACAGATAGGTTAGCGATATATTCTAGTACATCTTCTTTAGTTACAGCCATAATGGTCTCCTGTATTTATAAATATTATTTACGAAGCTTCAGCTTCGTTCTTCTCTTTAAGCGCATTCAGGCCGATAGTAAAGTTCTGTACCGGTGCCATCCATGTCGCAGCGAGCATACCAAGTAGTTCTTCACGACCTGGAAGTTTAGCGAACGCTTCGATCTTAGCGATATCTGCTGCATCTCCGTCAAGATAGCCAGCTTTGATAACGAACTTATCGTTTTTCTTAGCAAACTCAGCTGCTACTTTTGCAGCAGAGATGACATCATCTGACCAGACAAAAAGGTTTGTGTCTTTGATCACGATACCACTCATACCTGCATTTGCCAATGCGATAGTCGCCAATGTGTTCTTTACGACTCTTACAGAACTACCTTTTGATCTTGCATCTTTACGAAGTTCTTCAAGTTCACTTACAGTAAGACCTTTATAATCACAGATCACGACGGCAGTGGTGTTCTCAAATGCAGTAGCGAGTTCTGCGATCACTTCAGCTTTTTTAGTTTTTAACATAGTTTCTCCTTTCCAGACTTGACTTCAAGCGGGGCGGGCATGTGTCATAGGAGATACATGTCTGCACAAAATGTACGGTGAAAGGCCGATTAAGCTTACTACCGACTCGGTAGAAACCCCCATCTCTCTTCAGTCTAAGTGATTCAGATCTCCGTATGAAGATCTTTACTTTAAGATCCGTGATCTTAAAGTAAAGGATTCCAGCAGGACCAGAGAGATAGACTCTCCGGTACTAAAAGAGACTCTATTTGACGTCTGCGAGTTCGTTAAGGTCAAATCTTACTGCAGGACTCATAGTGAGTGAGAGCGCAGCGTTCTTGATGTAACGCCCTTTAGCAGAAGCAGGTTTTTGCTTGTTGATAGCTACGACAAATGCCAAGATGTTCTCAGAGATCTTATCGCTGTCAAAACTTACCTTACCGATACCCGCATGGATGTTACCTTTTTTGTCAACACGAAAAGCGACCTGGCCGCCTTTTACATTGTTGACAGCTTTAGCGACATCTGGTGTGACTGTACCAGTCTTAGGGTTAGGCATCAGACCTTTTGGCCCTAGTATACGGCCGATCTTACCTACGACACCCATACAATCCGGAGCAGCGACGACAACATCAAAGTTGAAGATACCCTCTTTGATCTGGTCTACGAGTTCGTCAGTACCAACGATATCAGCACCGGCAGCTCTAGCTTCATCAGCTTTAGCACCTTTTGCGAATACCGCGACACGGACAGTCTTACCTGTACCATGCGGAAGCACAACCGCACCACGAACCATCTGATCAGCGTGACGAGGGTCAACGTTCAGATTCATTGCGATCTCGATAGTCTCGTCGAATTTTGCTGATTTTAACTCTTTGATAAGACCAGCTGCTTCGTCGATAGTGTAATTTTTACTGTTATCGATCTTTTCGCTTAATTGTTTATAGCGTTTACTTGACATTTTGATTTCTCCTGTTAAATCTGCCGCATCGTTTTTGATCACTGCGGTCGATGATCATGTTGGATGTCTTAGTCGACTATCTCAATACCCATAGAACGAGCTGAACCGGCAAGCGTGTTTGCTGCTGCTTCTTCATCATCTGTATTAAGGTCTTCGATCTTACTCTTGACCACTTCCATAAGCTGAGCTTTGGTGATCTTTCCTACTTTGTTCTTAAGAGGGTTATCAGTACCCTTTTTAAGACCGGCAGCTTTCAACAGAAGTGCTGACGCTGGAGGCTGCTTGGTGACAAAGGTAAAACTTCTGTCTGCATAGACTGTGATGACGACAGGGATCTTGAATCCCATCTTATCTTTAGTCTTCTCATTGAATGCCTTAGTGAATTCCATGATGTTAACACCACGTTGTCCTAATGCAGGGCCTACCGGCGGTGCCGGATTTGCTTTACCAGCTTCGATCTGAAGCTTGATATAATCCATGACTTTTTTTGCCATTGTGCTTCCTTTTTTTGGATTAAATTATTTTCTCTACTTGCGTATATGCGATGTCTACAGGAGTCGCACGTCCGAAGATAGAGACATTGAGTTTCAAAGTACCATGCTCGAGGTCATACTCATCTACCGTACCGGTAAAGTTTGCGAATGGACCGTCGATGATACGGACCATCTCACCATTATCGAAAAAGACTTTTGGTTTCGGAGCTGCTCTGTTGTGTACACGGTCGAGGATGACATTGATGTCGTTCTCGCTCAACGGTGTCGGATGATTTGCCTCACCGATAAAGCCTGATACTCGAGGGATCGACTGGATCATGTGCTGTACTTCTGTAGTAAGGTCCACATTGATAAAGACATAACCTGAGTATAGTGAGCGCTCAGTGACTTTTTTCTTGCCGTTCTTGACTTCGATGACATCTTCTGTAGGGACAATGATCTCTTCGATCATCTCCTGCAGACTGTTCTCTTCGATGATGTTCTCAATAGCTACTTTTACGCTACGTTCACTTCCTGCATAGGTCTGAATAGAGTACCACTGATGTGCCATATCTCTCTCCCTAACCTAAGATCGCAGAAAGCGATGAGGACATGATAAGGTCTACCAGTGCCAGAAAGATCGAGATGAACGTGACGACCAGGAACACAGCAAAGAATGCCTGTTTTACCTGTGGTTTAGTAGGGAAGATGACCTTAGCCAGCTCAGACTTTGAGTTTCTAAAATAAGATGTTACATCGTTTTTCATGATCGTTTATCCTCTATGACGCTAAAAGCGTGTACATTTGCTGTCAATATTGCTCTAAAGCCGCATTGATAGTGAATGTGGTGGCAGGCGAAGAGGGATTCGAACCCACAACCATCGGATTTGGAATCCGGCGCTCTACCATTGGAGCTATTCGCCTAAATATCCTGTCGACTAAGACAGAAAGAGAGGCTGCGAAAGACTCTTCGCAGCTTACTTTTCACGCAAGCGTGATCTACTACAGTTTTGCCTCTTTGTGAACAGTGTGCTCACGACAGAACTTACAGTACTTACTCACTGAGAACTTCCCAGTGTGTGTTTTTTTATTTTTGGTCGTGTGATAGTTACGACGAGTACACTTCTCACAAGCCAAGTGGATATTTTCACGCATTTTTCAACCTACTTTGAAGCGAATCGGAAAACCGATTACGCTAGGATCTTAGCGACGACGCCGGCGCCGACTGTACGTCCACCTTCGCGAATTGCGAAACGTGTACCTTCTTCCATTGCGATCGGAGCGATAAGCTCAGCCGTAACAGAAACGTTGTCCCCTGGCATTACCATCTCAGTACCTTCAGGTAGAGTGATAGCACCAGTTACATCAGTTGTACGAACGTAGAACTGTGGACGGTAACCATTGAAGAATGGAGTATGACGACCACCTTCTTCTTTAGAGAGGATATAGACCTCAGCAGTGAACTTAGTGTGAGGAGTGATAGAGCCCGGCTTACAAAGGACCTGACCACGCTCAACAGCTTCTTTATCGATACCACGAAGAAGAACACCACAGTTGTCACCAGCGACACCACAAT
>JAUWRZ010000241.1 GCA_030610325.1 Sulfurimonadaceae bacterium
GAGTGCCCGCTGGGGCATCATGAGTGCATGAAGAACATCGGTGCGCAAGAAGTGATAGAGGCAGTCCACTCTCTCATAGAGTAAAGCCTCTGTTAAAAATAGACTTTAAAACCTAAGAACCACGCAGCATTCAACTTCTGGCTGCTGCCATGCTCATACTTGACCTCGATATGGCGATAGCCCCCTGTGATAAAACCATTTGGGATGAGCTCCAGATCGACATCTACCTTATACTCAAGATAGCGCTTCGCATCACGAAAAGAGAGCACCTCCGGAGCATAGTAGAAGTGTGCACCTATATGAATAGGGATAAAGTCATCTGTCGCCAGACGATAAGAGGCTTCCATTCCCAAAGGCATAGCAAGATAGTCCTCATCTCCCAGATCGGTAAGATCGAGTTTCACCCCCAGTCCCAGTGTCAACTCCGGCAGCGTTCCTACTTCACGCTGCATAAGGGCATTGAGCTCAAAAAGCTCTGGGTCTTTGTTGTAATCAGAGTGATCTCTGTCTGCATTGATATAACGAAGGCCTAAAAATGTCGTATGCGGATCGACCTGCTCATTGAACTGTCCCATATCGAAGCGCAGTTGTGCCTCGATATCTTTGTTGTTTATGTTCAGCTCGCCTATATGAAACGCAAATGCTGATGTCACACTTATCATGACGAATAAGATCTTTTTTAACATGTACTTCCTTGTATCTTTTCTATGGTCTTTGTCGTGCTTTTGCCATCGACAAAATCTACCAGTCGCAACTCTTTAGCAAACTCTGTACCTACGACCTGTTTACCCGCATAATCACCACCCTTGACCAGGATATCCGGTGCGATCAGTTTGATGAGATCATGAGGAGTGTCTTCTGTAAAAGGGACCACATAGTCCACTGCCTCGAGTGCGGCAAGTATATAGGCACGGTCATGTGCGACATTGACTGGACGTGTAGGCCCTTTTAGACGACGTACAGAGTCATCCGAATTAAGTCCGACTATCAAGATATCACCAAAGCTCTTTGCTTTTTGAAGATACTTGACATGACCGACATGCAAGATATCAAAACAGCCATTCGTAAAGACGATCCGGCGCTTGCTGCTGCGTGCACGCCTGACTACCGCTTCGATCGCTTCAAAACTCTTGATATGCGCGTCCGACGTACTCTGATGCAGACGCGACTCATACATCTCGATCTCATCGATCGTCGCCGTAGCCGATCCGATCTTTCCGACGACGACAGCAGAGGCATGGTTGGCAAACTTCGCGGCCTCTTCGATACTCTTTCCGGCACTGAGGGCAAACGCGATCGAGGCGATCACCGTATCACCCGCTCCGGTGACATCAAAGACCTCCTGAGCTACTGTAGGAAACTTCTTCACACTATCCTCAAATATCGCGATACCGTCTTCGGAGAGCGTGATCATCGAACGGTCAAGTCCACACTGCTCTTTTAACCAGATGAGTGCCGCTTCCAGGGAAGCATCATCTTTTATCGTGATACCTGTCGCCTCTGATGCCTCTTTCCGGTTTGGAGTAAGAAGATGCGCACCCTTATACTTGCTATAGTCCAAGCCTTTTGGATCGACAAGGACTCTCTTGCCCATACTTCTGGCTAAGGTGATGATACCCTGTGCCAACGCATCCGTGATCACTCCCTTGCCATAATCAGAGAGGATGATCATCTCATAGAGAAAGAGGTCTTTCTCTACCGCTTTGAGTATCCTTGCTACAGAGGCATCTTCGATCGGTTCTTTGGACTCTTTATCGTAACGCAGGATCTGCTGGTTCGAAGCGATGATCCGACTCTTCTTACTACTCTGCCTCTGGGCTTGCGTGATAAGTCCTTCGGTCTTGACACCGATGCCTTTAAGCATCATCGTCATCTCACGCCCTATGCTATCATCACCGATCACACTCGCTACGCTCACGGTCGCACCGAGGGCCATAAGGTTATTGATCACATTGCCTGCACCACCGAGCACTGTCGTCTCTTTGGTGATATCGACGACCTGTACCGGTGCTTCAGGAGAGATACGCTCAGTCGCTCCCCACAGATAGTGGTCTACCATCAGATCACCGACGACAAGGATATTTGGTCTGGAGTGTTTAAGTGTCTGCATCAGAGCTCTTCTTCAAATAGACGTCGGATCTCCGGGACATAAGCCCTTATGCCATCTTCAAGCTCAAAACGCGGGGCATAGCCCAGTCCACTTTTAGTCGGTTCGATATCTGCCTCGGTATGAAACTGATAACTCCCGACATAAGGGTTTGGTATGTATTCACATCCAAGGTCGATCTCGAGCTCTTTTTGCAAGATATCGACGATCGCCTGAAAAGACCTTGCCTTGCCTGTCCCTACATTATAGACACCACTCTCTTTTGGCTTCATCGCTTTGATATTTGCCTGGATGATATCTTCGATGTAGATGAAATCACGCAAGATCGCATCAGAACCTTCAAAAAGTTTTGGCACCTTCTTGCTTAAGACCTGATGACCGAACTGCACGACCATAGACGCCGTCTTGTTCTTAAAGAACTCACGCGGTCCATAGACATTAAAGTAACGCAGACCGACTATACTGATCTGCCCTCTTCTCATATAGTCACGGGCGATATTATCCATCATCAGTTTTGAGAAACCGTAGACGTTCTGTGGTGCTTCACGACCGACCGTCTGTGGAGAGGGTGCCGCGCTATAGGTCGCACCTGAGGAGGCATAGACCATATTGGCACCATGGGCTACTGCAAGGTCAAGAAGGTCTTTGAAGGCATTCACATTCGTCTGGATCATCAGGTCCTGTTCAAGTGCCGTTGTATCGGAGATCGCTGCTTCATGAAAGATATAGTCAAATCGAAAGTCAGCCTGAAGTGATGAAAGCAGTGCTTTATCGTTGATGTCACCACTGATGACTTCGCCATTAAAGCCTATGAGGTTTTTAAAATGGCCAAAGCTCTTCAGGTTGCCGTTAGAGAGGGTCTCTCCGCTTCGAAAACTATCTAACAACACTACTTTTGCAGCTGGATGGTTCGCCTGAAAATAGAACGCCAGGTTTGAACCGATAAAGCCTGCACCCCCCGTTATCAGGATACTCTTACCAGTCAGATCTTCATCAATATATCGCATAATTCCTCCATCGCAATGTAACATTTTAGAGGTCACAAAAAAAGTCTTATATTGTACCGAAGCAGGCTTTAACTCTGTGTTATTTACTATTGGTTAGCCGTCTTTAAGATTGTTGAGACTATAATGTTTTCGTAAAAAATAATCTTCTTGGGAGAACATATGAAAAAAATCGCTCTTGCATTACTTGTGACTGGTGTATCTTTGATGGCAGCTGATGGTGCTGCTCTTTACAAAAAATGTGCAGCTTGCCATGGTGCTAACGGTGAGAAAGCCGCTCTTGGTAAATCTGCTGTTATCGGTGGTATGGACGCTGCAGCCATGGCTGCTGACCTTAATGGTTATAAAGCTGGTACTACGAACAAAAAAGGTATGGGTGCATTGATGAAAGGTCAGGTCGCTGCTTACTCTGACGCTGATGTCGAAGCAGTATCTGCATACATCTCTGGTCTATCTGGTAAATAGTAAGACTTTAGTCTCTGGTCAGTCTTATGACTGTACCGGGACTTCCTCGTTAGAACGACTCCTCATAAAACAGCTATCTTCAATGCGACTATGATGACTTTATCACCCTATTTGTCTGCTACTGAATAACTGCTTTAGGTCTATCCCGATTGATCACTCTGGTCTGTAATCTCTCTTTTTCAGTGCCTCTTTCTTCCGTTCTTGTTCCACTGCATCATTAAGATCCTCTTCGTTATCAAAGAGTGCCTGATTGAGAAACTTCTCCTGATCATCGAACTGTCCGCTTTTGATCCCCCATAAGAAGGCTATCAGTGCCACTGCCCCTAAAAAGATCGAGACGCCCAGCATCATCGCTATTACCCAACTGTCCATGGAGTTTTCCTTTTGGTTTTGTTATTGTTTGGACGAAGCTCTTTTATTGAATATATGAGCTACTTTTTTCAACATCGATTGTATAGACATTAGAGATGTTGTTTAGACGAACTTCTTTCTTTGAAAGTTTGAACTTCTTTTTTCATCATTATCTGTATGGACGTCAGAGGGGACACAGCTTCGTTTGTTGCTTCGCTCCAAAACTTGCAACTGTCCCGCGCTGTCATGTCGCAACATTCCACATTCCACATTCCACATTCAATGTTTAGTGCTTACTGGCGGTTCCAGCTGTAGCGGATCCGCATGGA
>JAUWRZ010000534.1 GCA_030610325.1 Sulfurimonadaceae bacterium
CCTTGTTCACATACTGCTCTGCTCTGGCATCAGCCAGTGGTATAGCGTTCTCAGTCGTCGCTATGACCGTCACAGAAACAGCAGGACTTTGGATACTCCCATCATCGACGGTCAGTTCGATGACATAACTTCCATCAAGATCAGCTACGAACATCGGTCTGACTATCTCCGCTTCAAAAAGCGAAGCTTCACTCTCTTCCGGTCTGGAGATGATCTCCCATCTAAAAGAGAGTTCGTCTCCATCACCGTCAAAGCTTGCGTTTCCATCAAGCTGCACCAGATCGGTTGTAAGGACGTTCTGATCTTCTCCTGCATCAGCGACAGGCATAAAAGTACCAGCTGGCACTTCCCCTCCTGCTGTAGTGATAGCACTGTTTAGATGCTCCTGTGCCTGGACAGCACCGATGAGGGGTCCATCCAAAGCCGTCTCTACAATGGTCGTGAAAGCGGCATCTCTAAAGTCTGTCTCTACCGGTAATAGTGCTGTCTTCTCACTATCTATCCTTATGACATCATCTGCAGAGGTATTGTCCTCATCGACTGACTGTAAAAGTCTGGCAAGATTAAGCGCAGCATCAAGGTCATCGGGAAATATCACATAAGGAGTGATGATACCACTCTGTGCAGCGACACTACCAATAGTGACCGCCCCAATGGAGAAGGTCACATCATCACCTATATCACAAGTGTAGCTACCATTGACATCAGTCACACCGGATGTATTTGAGGAGCAGCTATAGGTGAGGCCCTCGACAGCAGCATCGATAAACTGTCCAGTCACTGTAAGCGGTCTGGATGAAGTATCATCTCCAACACGAGGAGGCGTACTCTCTTGCGGACTGAGCTCCTGGGTACTACTCTCATCACAACCTACGATCAAGAACATCAATGAGACTGCACCCAGTCCCAGCGTGATCTTGCTAAAAAGATCTCTACTCTTCATATCAAACTCCTAACTAAAAATACCATTTTAACGCAGAAAAATACTTAAAATATCACATCTCAAGGGATAGTTTGGCAGAAGCATCCGATGATAGTACTGAGATCTTAATGCTCAGAAGTAGAGTCATAAGAGCGATAATATTGATAAAAAGTAGATATCTAAATAAAAACTGAAATATGTCGATATAATAAGTATACTAATATATGATTAAGGATATAAACAGGGACTACCGTGGACATCTGAAGATCATAGAGGGAGTAAGAGTGATGCAGACGCCAAAGATAACCCATATACTCAACCGACGTGATGGCAGACCTGCCTTTGTAGAATTTATCATCAAGGGTAAAAGTAAACTGCTGAGTATCAAACATTTTCAAGAGAGGTATCAGTCTCTTATCCCGGATGTCTACACTCCGGCAGATAATGAGAAGAGTCCTGAGGTAGCCTAAGCTATAAAGATCGCAGGTCTGATCACCCTTTTATCTGCTATCTTTCTGCATGCGCTCTTTCGTGCGTATATAGAGGTCTTCGACTTTTGTCCTTGCCCAGGGTGTCTTTCTCAAAAACTTCAGACAGGAGTTTATGGATGGGTCG
>JAUWRZ010000396.1 GCA_030610325.1 Sulfurimonadaceae bacterium
CATCCATCATCAGAAGCTCTATCGCCTCATCGACTACTTCATCAATATAGAGCGGTTGTCTCTCTAGTCTATAGCTATTTGAGACAATCTTCTCGATATTGGCAAACTCGTCGATAGTCTTGTTCAACTGCTCATAATTCTTGATGGAGCGGATCTGCTGCTCCTCATCTTCGATCAATGCGGCTATCAGTCTGCCTTTAGCGATGGGAGTCTTAAGCTCATGGATGATCGTCCGCAGAAAAAGTTGGCGTGAGTCAAGCAGCAGTTGTGTCTTTTTCAGACTTCTCAGAAGCAGGAGATAAAGAGAGAGCAAGATGACGAGTATGACAATAAAGATGATGACAGTGATGTCCTTTTGTCTTTTCAATGTCTGCGTATCACTCTTTGAGATAGTCGTATCACTCTTACTGCCAAGCTGTCGCTCACCCATAGGTAAAGTCGACATCGCCAAAAGCAATAGTAAGAAAGAGATGGCGAATATCGCATGGATCTTATAGAAAGTAGGTCTCATCATCACTCCACCAACCTATAGCCGATGCCCCGGACAGCGACGATGCAGGTCGGAGAGCTTTTGTGTCTTATCCTGCCTATGATGGTGTTGAGCGTCTTACCATAACTATCGTTCAAGCTGTCACAACTGTTGACGATCTGTTCACGAGAGACGGTATGACCAAAAGCGCTACTAAGCACACGTAAGACCTCAAACTCTGCTTTGGTCAGATCCAGGCGTTCACCTCTGAAGCTCACCTCACTCTCTTGGACTTTGAAGGCACTTTGCGATTCCTCTTTAAGATGAGCGATCTTGTTGTAACGCCGCAACAGACTAATGATCCTTGCATGCATCTCTTTGGGGTCATACGGTTTTGGAAGATAATCATCCGCACCACTCTCCAGACCGATGATCTTGTCACTTATGTCTCCTCTCGCACTTGAGATGATGACAGGGATATCATACTGCTGCGTGACCTTTTTACAGACCTCCAGACCATCCATCCCCTCTAAAGTAAGATCTAAGATCAGCAGGTCATACTTATCGACTCCACAGGAGAGTGCCAAAAGTGGGTCCTCGTAGTTAGTGATAGCCATATCATACTTTTTCAGATAGGCACCAAGGTAGGTAGCAAATTCAGGGTCGTTTTCGATCATCAAAATATGTATCATGGCACTATTTTATCACAGGAAAATAGAGACTGAAGCCTGTGTCATGCATAGATATCAAGCATACGGCTACTTGTACTACCACTGCTTACGCTGGTATCTGTACTTTCGACTTTTTGAGGAGCCTGCGGCTTCTCCGGAGGTTGACGGTTCTCGATGTTTCCACCTCTGGGCGGTATGGGCGCAGCAGGCTTTTGTGGTTCGATAGGTACGGCACTTATAGTGAGACTCATAATACCCTCCTCTGTTTTCTATTTAGACTATAAGCTATCAAGGTCAATATAAGGTCAACTAAAAGACACTATCTACCAAAACACATATATGCCGATATTATCCCTATATGAAGTCAAGGAGGACATCATGAAGACTTTAGAGAAAAAACTCAAAAAAAGCATCGCCGATGGACGACTTATCACAAAAGGGATGCAGCCTCTGGCAATACAGATCTTAAACGGTATAAAAAAAGCCTCTATCTCTCACTGATAGTGAGAGGCAGTCAGCCCTCTTCCAAAACCATTGACATTCTCTACACATTCTACTAACCTTCCATCTTTAATCTTTATAGATAAACAGGAGAGACGATGGCAGCAGGGATATTTGCGATACTAGACGATATAGCGATACTTTTGGACGATGCCGCGGTGATGAGCAAGGTAGCCGCTAAAAAGACGGCTGGTGTACTTGGTGACGATCTTGCCGTTGGTGCTGAGAAAGCATCAGGCTTTTCAGCTTCACGGGAGCTTCCAGTCCTCTGGGCTATTACCAAAGGCTCGTTTAGAAACAAACTCATCATCCTTCCACTTGCGTTCTTACTAAGTGCCTTTTTACCTTGGATGATCGTACCTATTCTCTTAATAGGTGGTGTCTATCTGGCTTTTGAGGGGGCGGAGAAGGTCTATGAGGTCGTGACTGGAAAAACACATGACAAGCCGGCAGCTGAGACGATCGAGGACCCTGAAGAGCTGCTTGAAGCCGAAGAGAAGAAGATAAAGTCTGCCATCCTGACAGATTTCATCCTCTCTGTCGAGATCATCATCATCGCTCTTGGTACGGTGACCAGCCAACCACTAAGTATCCAGATCATCGTGGTATCGTTTATCGCTCTGCTTGCGACGGTCGGTGTCTATGGCCTCGTCGCCCTACTAGTACGTATGGATGATGCAGGATTTCATCTTATAGAGCGATCTGAAGCGATGACAGGTGGCATAAAAAGTCTCTACAAAAAAACAGGTGAACTCTTGGTCGCTTCATTGCCGAAAGTCATCAAACTGCTCTCCATCGTCGGGACGATCGCTATGTTGATGGTCGGGGGAGGCATCTTCTTACACAACATCGAAGCCATCCATCATGCGTTTGAGTTTCTGCCTGGCCTTACTGCTGATATCACTGTCGGTCTTATTGTAGGGCTTATCGCTTTGGTCATCGAGAAGAGTGTCCATGCACTCTTTTTCTCAAAAAAAGAGGCGGTAACTGTTGCCGATAAGAATATAGATCAAGCATCTTAAGTCTATCATGTGCTTCGAAATGGCACATAACACACGTATCATGTGCTTCGAAATGGCACATAACACACGTATCATGTGCTTCGAAATGGCACATAACACACGTCTTCGGAAACGGAGAGTCTTAGG
>JAUWRZ010000523.1 GCA_030610325.1 Sulfurimonadaceae bacterium
CGCAGATCTTTTAGAAGCAGGGTAAAGGTCTCTTTCTCACTGGCGTCAGCATCCGGTGTCCCGGTATCATTTGCATTATCAACAGTATCTGCCTCTCTTGCCGACCCCGGGTATTCCCAGTCTATGTCGACACCATCAAACTTCCATGTACGCAGATAGGTCACGACACTCTGATCAAACAGTGCTCTAGCTTCAGCTGTGGCAGCTACATCATGAAAACCGGCCGACTGTGTCCAGCCACCAACAGAGACCATAAAGCTGGTGTCCGGATGTGAAGCCTTTAGCTTTTTAAACTGTCCAAGCGTTCCTTTATAGGGACTATCCCAGGCTTCATCAAAAGCGATCCCTGTTGCAGCCCACTCATCAAAGATACCGATCTTGCCATCTTTGATGATAGCAAAGGCATAGTTGACATGGGTCATCTTATCGAAGGGGATACTTGAAGGAGCATAGTTCTCATGCGCCTCATAGACTGCCCATTCCGGATAGTAGCCGACGATCTTCTTCATCTGTGCCACCTCCTCTTTTGTTGGTGAGGCCATCAGAAGCATCGCCGTCAATGTACTCAATAGTCCTAGACGTAGTAAAGTCATATATGACTCCTTAAAGGGTTGATGTTTTATTTGTCAGTCTCATCAAAAGAGATCTGGATATCATCATCTGATCATCCATGCTCTGATGACGAACAGATCGATGATGACTAAAGAGTGTGTGGAAAGAGTGTATAGGCTCTCTTGATGCAGAGCACACCTGATGATTATGCTGAAGTTGACATCACCTTGGCTATGATTCCATCAATAAAAGATCAGCAGGTGACTTATGGACGACGATATCAGGTTTGAACTAGACAGAGAGACAGCAGAGAAGCTGCATGCTTTTGGTGAGCTTTTGAAGAAAGATCACAATACGATGTTAGAAGAAGCACTGCAACTGTACTTCGATACTCAGGAGAAGATACTACAGGAGAACGGGGTGTCTAAGAAAGACTCCATGACAAACCTTAGTTTTGATGAGTTTTGGGATGATGTAGATGTCTGATCAAAAAACAGATAAGTGTAAGAAGTGTGGTGAAGAGATCTCTGCTCATGAACAAGTCTGTCCCTCCTGTGGCGAGGAAGTATCTCAAGGCTTTAATGCGAAGCCCTGGATCATACTTGCGATCATCATCCTGGTCATCATGGAGATCTTAGTAGGAAGAGGTCCCGGTGCAGAGACAAAGAGTGAACCCGCTGTGGAGATCGTAAAATAGCTGTAGCAACAGTATCCTCTGGTCTTCCTCGCTAATATCACTGACTTGCAAGTACGACTTATGTGTGGACATCTCTAATGACATCTTTTAAAGACACTACTTAAAAGGCACTCCATGACACTTTCCATAATCTCTCTACTTCTCACATCTTTTCTGATGACTTCACTTTATGCCAGTCCCGAACCTAAAGCAGCCCATGTCATCACCATCGCAGGTACAGCTGACCTTCAGGGGATGCTGGAACCGGTGAGCGGAAAGTTTGACCTTGACTTCGATGGTCATAAGGAGGAGATGACTTTAGGCGGTATCTCAAGGATCTCGACTCTATTGACACAGCTCAAAGCAGACAACCCTTACACGGTGACCGTCTCTACCGGGGATGATCTGATGAACCGCTATTTTCATATCTTCAAAGGCA
>JAUWRZ010000421.1 GCA_030610325.1 Sulfurimonadaceae bacterium
GCCCGTATCTTTAACGGTACTGTCAGAAAGGGTGATAACATCATGCTGGCGAAGGCTGATGGTGAGATGACAAAAGGACGGATCAGTAAACTCATCGGTTTTATGGGACTTGCCCGTACAGAGATCGATCAGGCAGAAGCGGGTGATATCATCGCATTTGCCGGCCTTGAGACTGTCGATGTCGGTGACTCTGTCGTAGACCCGAACAATCCTATGCCGCTTGATCCGATGCACATCGAAGAGCCGACACTGACAGTCGTCTTCTCCGTCAATGACTCCCCTCTGGCAGGGACAGAGGGTAAGCATGTCACATCCAACAAACTGCAGACCCGTCTGGAGTCAGAGATGACGACCAATGTCGCTATGCAGCTTGAGGTCGTCGGAGAGGGTAAGTTTAAGGTCTCCGGACGGGGTGAGCTTCAGATCACGATCTTGGCTGAGAACATGCGTCGTGAGGACTTTGAGTTCGGTATCTCCCGACCTGAAGTCATCGTAAAAGAGATAGAAGGTGTCAAGTGCGAGCCGTTTGAGCACCTCGTCATCGATGTACCTGAAGAGAACTCCGGTACGATCATCGAGCGTCTTGGTAAACGAAAAGCGGAGATGAAAGCGATGACACCTATGGGCGAGGGTTTCACCCGCATCGAGTTTGAGATCCCGGCACGTGGGCTTATCGGTTTTCGTGGACAGTTCCTTACCGACACTAAAGGGGAAGGTATCATGAACCACTCTTTCATGGACTTCCGTGCATTTTCCGGTTCTGTCGAGAGTCGTCAGTATGGTGCCCTTATCTCTATGGAGAACGGCACTGCCCTCGCCTACTCTATCTTTAACCTGCAAGACCGCGGCGTGATGTTCATCGGACCTCAGGACAAAGTCTACAACGGTATGATCGTCGGTGAGCACAGCCGTTCGAATGACCTTGAGATCAATCCGATCAAAGGGAAACAGCAGTCAAATGTCCGCTCTTCAGGTGCAGACGATGCCATCAAACTTGTCCCTCCGCGTGATATGAGTATGGAAAAAGCACTGGAGTGGATCGAAGATGATGAGCTTCTTGAAGTCACACCAAAGAGTGTCCGTATCCGTAAACGCTACTTAAATGAGATAGACCGTAAGCGTCACTCACGTACTAAAAAGTAGACTGCACGTATCTCTAACATCATCTGACCTGCTTGATCAAAGATAGCAGGTCATCTTGAGACATACATGGATCTGATGGGTTCTTGTGTTGTTTAATTACCGATAAACCTCTTTTTAGTCATAATCAAAAACTTTATTTACAGTACGACGAGGTACTAACTATGGATAGAAAAAAGATCTACAATCCCGAATCGAACGAGAGTGTCAATGAACGTCGTATCTTCGGCGGTGACCCGACGGGTATCTTTGAACTGAACAACATCAAGTACCAGTGGGCTTATAACCTCTGGGAGGTGATGCTAAATAACACATGGTTCCCCAAAGAGGTCGATATGACACGTGATGTCATCGACTATAAGAACCTTACGAGCACGGAAAAAGATGCTTATGACAAGGCGTTATCGCAGTTGATCTTTATGGACTCACTGCAGACGAACAACCTTATAGATAACGTGAACCCTTATGTGACCGCACCTGAAGTCAATCTGATCCTTGTAAGACAGTCTTATGAGGAAGCGTTACATTCGCAAAGTTATGCGGTCATGGTCGACTCCATCTCGCAAAACTCCGAAGAGATCTATGAGCTCTGGCGCAGAGACATGATGTTAAAATCAAAGAACGACGCTATTGCAGCCATTTATCTGCAGCTTGCCGAAGATCCGACAGAGACAAATTTCCTGAAGGCCTGTTTTGCGAATCAGATCCTTGAAGGTATCTACTTCTATAGTGGGTTCACCTACCTCTATACGCTGGCGCGATCAGGAAAGATGTTAGGCTCTGCCCAGATGATCCGCTTTATCCAGCGCGATGAAGTGACACACCTGGTCCTGTTTCAGAACCTCATAAACACCTTGAGACGTGAACGACCAGATCTCTTTACCGAAGAGCTCAAAGCTGAAGTCTACGAGATGTTCAGAAATGCGGTGAAACTGGAGACGGCGTGGGGTCAGTATATCACTCAGGGTCAGATCCTGGGGCTTACTGATGCTATTGTCGAGCAGTACATCAAGTATCTTGCTGATGACCGCCTGAGTGCGGTCGGTTTTGATAAGATCTATCACGTCGAACATCCGATCAAGTGGGTAGATGACTTTGCGAAGTTTAATGATCAGAAGACAAACTTCTTTGAGGGTACGGTCACGAACTACTCAAAAGGAAGTCTTGACTTTGGTGATGACTGGTAGATGAAGAGCCATAGAGAAACTGACTCTAAGAGCGACGGACAACGTCCTCTTATCTCCCTACGATACACGACCTCCTCTGACTATGATGAAAACCTCTCAACACTACTCTCCCTGATAGATGAAACGCCCTCTGATGCCCTTGTAGTAGCACCGGAAGTCTGCTTGAGTAACTTCGATTATGATCATTTCGATGAGGCAGCTGACTTCACTCCCAAAGCACTTGAGACACTGTTCGAGCATCTTGGTAAGCGTATCATCGTCCTGACGGTGATCGAGAGACGTAGTGATGGCATCTACAATGTCGCAAAA
>JAUWRZ010000267.1 GCA_030610325.1 Sulfurimonadaceae bacterium
AACATACAGAACAATGTCAACTCTACGTTCAAGAGAAATGTCTTGATATCCTCAGGGACAGCTATCCAAAGAGGTTCGTTGGATGCATCAGATAACTACTACTATAATACAGCTAATCGTATCAATGGTGTGAACGATGTCAGTTATTCAAATGCTTCAGATGCCAACATGGGTGACTTCACCTTCACCTATGATAACTATACGAATGCTCCTAAGCAGAAGAGACTTTCTGGTGTAGTCCCTGCCAATGGTAGTGTGAATGCCGGGATGAGCAGTCACTCTGTAGCGCAACCGGTGCTGGAGGACGCTCTACTTGATGCAGATAACGAAGAGATGCCAGAAGAGCTCGAAGCTATAGATGGCCAGGAGACTTTCGAGTCCTCTTCAGAAGTGCTTGATCCTGTCAGTACTAAAGAGGTCGAGTTGTGAAGAGCCGCTGAGCCAGAAAGAGACCAGTCCCTGTTGAGAACATTAATAGAGCTCTTGATCAGGGTCCAAAAAAAGATGTAGGACTCAAAAGAGCTTTGATCGAGACTATCTTTTAGTAAAGCTTTCCAAAGAACTCTATCTGTGTCAGATAGAGTCGCGTATCAAACTCCAGTTGATGGTATCGTGGCTCCATATGTTCACAGAGCTTGTAAAATGCCTTATCGTGTGCTTTTTCTTTAAAGTGTGCAAGCTCATGTACGATTATCATCCGTAAAAACTCCTCCGGGACACTCTTGAACATCGTGGCTACACGTATCTCGTTCTTTATCCTGATCTTATTTCCTTGAACTCTTTTTGCGTAGGTATGTGTTCCCAAAGCGTTATTGATGATGTGGATCTTACCATCATAGATTACCTTGCTCAGTGGCTGGGATCTGCGCATATACGCATCTTTTAGCTTATCTGTATACTCGTATAGACTTTTGTCACTCTTGATCTCGTGTGCCAAAGGGTATTTGGAGAGAAGGTAGTCGCTTAAGCCATTGGCATCGAGCAGGTATTTTACCTGTATCTTGGTCTGATCGGAGTAGTGGGAGATGTATTTAAGCTGATCCATGGTCGCACATTCTAGGGTAAGATCCCTGTAGAGTGAGTAAAAATATGAACTCTTACCCTGAGGGTGCTATAATCTCATCTTTTTTCAAGGAGATCTAGATGAGATTGAGTCCCGAGCAGCTTTTACAGTTTCAGCAAGATGGTCTTGTGCTTTTACGTGCTCTTGTAGGACCCTCGCAGTGCAGTCTCATACTTGATGCTGCCAGAGAAGAGATGAAGACGATGAATGGACCTATTGAGACCGAAGGCGAATATAACGAGACAGATAATCGTACCTTACGAAGATTACGACAGGTGTATGACAGAAGGGCAGAGTTCCGTGAGTGGATGCGTGATGCCTCTATACGTCCGATGCTCAAACAAGTGCTGGGTGAGACACCTGTACTGACGCTGGCACACCATAACTCCATCATGACCAAGATGCCCTCAGAGAGCAGTGAGACTTGCTGGCATCAGGACAACCGCTACTGGGACTTTGAGAACGATAACCTTGTCAGTGTCTGGCTGGCACTCGATGAGGAGAGTAGTGAGAACGGAGTGCTGTCGTTTATCCCTGGTAGTCATCGACTGGAGTTTAGTGAGGATCGTTTTGATGAGAAGAGCTGCTTTTTAAAAGAGCCGGGAGAGAACGCAAAGCTTATTGCCAAAAGTGTTCAGTTCGATCTGCACCCGGGCGATGTGGTCTTGTTTCACTGTAAGACACTTCATCACGCCTATGCGAACAGGACAGATAAGCCAAAGATCTCCTTTGTCTATACGGTACGAGGCAGCGAGAACAAACCGCTTTCCAATACCCGTTCATCAGCTTTTGATGAGCTGATACTCGAAGAGCAGTAGTCTTAAGAGAAAAAGGTCGTCTCAAACTCATCGGCATCGATCGGACGTCCGAGAAGATAGCCTTGGACATCATCACATCCGTGTCTTATCAAGAACTCTTTTTGCTCTTCTGTCTCGACACCTTCAGCCAGGACATTAAGGTTCATACTCTGTGCAAGGGCGATGACTGCTTTGGTAATAGCGACATCATCCTCATCCTCAGGAAGGTCTTTGACAAAGGATTGGTCTATCTTTAGTTTGTCTATGGGCAGGCGTTTGAGATAGGAGAGTGATGAGTAGCCAGTCCCGAAATCATCAATAGCAAGCCCTATACCCAGTGCACTTATCTCTTCAAGTACGGTGATGGTCTCATCGGGATCACTCATGATCTGACCTTCTGTCACCTCCAGCTCTAGCCACTGAGGCTTAAAGCCTATCTCTGTGAACGTGGACTTTAAGATCTTTACAAAATCTTTTTGCTGCAGCTGTTTCATTGACAGATTGAGCGCCAGTTTTCCTGGTCGATATCCCTCTTCGTGCCACTGTAAGACCTGCTTCATCGCATGTCTCATCACCCACTGGTCCAGTGCGATGATAAGACCAGTCTCTTCGGCAAGAGGTAAGAACTTCGATGGCGGCACGATCCCCATCGATGGGTGCTGCCATCTGACAAGGGCTTCCATTCCCAGCAGGCTCCCGTCTCTACCATCGACTTGTGGCTGGTAATAGACGACAAACTCCTCTTCTTGAAGTGCATGACGAAGACTGGCTTCCATGACGACATGCTCAAATGCCTGTTCCGTCATCTCTTTCTTATAGAACTGAAAATTGTTCCTTCCCTCATCTTTTGCCCTGTACATAGCAGCGTCAGCAAACTTCAACAGGTTGTTGGCATCTGTATCGTCTTGTGGATAGAGGCTGATCCCGATACTGCTGGAGACATAGAGAGTATGGGTGTCTATATGCATAGGTCGAGTAAGGTCTTCTATGATCTTTTGTGCCAAAAGGGAGGCATCCTGGGCTTTTGAGAGCCCTTCCATGATGATGATGAACTCATCACCTCCTAAGCGCGCAAGTGTATCTATCTGCCGGATCAGGTCGTCAAGACGTTTAGAGATGAGCTGAAGGACTTGATCGCCTACTTCATGACCGAGTGAGTCATTGATCTGTTTGAAGCGGTCAAGGTCTATGAAAAGCAGTGCGAACTCCTCTTCATGGCGTTTTGCTTTTTCGATGGATTGTGTCAGTCGGTCTCCGAAGAGAAGGCGATTTGGCAGGTTTGTCAGATGATCATGATACGCCTGATGTGCCATAAGGTCTTTTTGCTTACGAAGTTCATCTTGTACTTTCAGGTGTGCGGTGATGTCGGTGTGGGTCCCTGTCATCCGAAGGGCTTTGCCATGCTTGTCGTAGAGTGTCTTTGCCCGTGTGAGGACCCATTTCCACTCCCTCTCTTTATCTTTAAGGCGATGGGTGTTCTCAAAAAAGTCGGTCTTACCTTCAAGGTTCTCTTCGATATCGAGTATAAGAGCACTTAGGTCATCAGGGTGGACGCGTTCTCGCCAACTGGAGAAGAGGTTTGGTAGCTCTTCATCCCTGTAGCCAAGCATCTCTTTCCACGTTGGGGAGAAGTAGATGCTCTTGTTGATAAGATCCCAATCCCATAGCCCTACATCGCTACCTGTGATGGCCAACTCCATTCGCTCTTTCAGGGTCTCCAGACTTTTTTGATATCTCTTGAAGGTCTGTTGTCGATAGAGTAAGAAGAGTACGATGAAAGAGAGGGCTCCGGTACTTTTCCATATCAAGGAGTAGTCACTCTTAAGGTCTACTCTGATCTTTACCCATTTTGCATAGATGGCTGCACGTTCCTGTTCTGTAAGGGAAGTAAAGACTTTGTTTACGATACTCAGCAGTTCAGGTGACTCCTCCTGGATAAGGTAGTGGTGCTCAAACTCAAACTTGGCTTCACCAGATACTTTTAAGCCCTGCAACCCCAGCT
>JAUWRZ010000345.1 GCA_030610325.1 Sulfurimonadaceae bacterium
CTCTCAGGCAATATCAACGTCATAGATAACAGTATGATCGTCAATACCGGTAACAGGTATTTTGCCTTATTGACCAATACCTATAATGGGCTGCGTTTTGAGAACAACATCATCGATGGTGCTCAGGGGACAGGAACAGCCGGCTCTCTTGAGGCCTTTCTCGCCGCCTATAACCCTGCTAAACTCACTAATGCGAACTTCATCGGAAATAAGATATTACCTGGTTCAAAAAAGGTCAATAACGGACGATTTGCTACCTTCACGTCTACGCAGACTCAAGGAAGTATTACTTTTCAAGGCAATTACACTGAAGGGTCAGATACAAAGTACCAACTTGTGAACGCAGCGAATATCAAGATATTGGATTAACGTTCTACCCTACTCTGGACTCTTGCTCCAGAGTCTCCCATGAAGACAATTCCTACTATGACTACTGCAGTATTAAAGCTATCGATATAGTACTTGTATGCAAGAGCGTGTAAAAAGAGTTGTAGAAGAGAGTCTCTGTTAATGATTGACAACAGTGGTCATCTGATTAAAAAGTATCTTAGAAGCAGCAGTGATCGAGTCAGGAGTCCTCCAGACCTAAAGTACCCAGTATCTCGTTCGCCTTAAAAAAAGGCTCATATTTATACTCATTGAAGACAAAGTCATCGATACTGTCTATCATATCCCTAATATGCCCTATATCATCACACACCATCGCGTAACGACGCTTTTTCATAAAATCAGAGAGATCTGATTGATGCTGATCGACTCTAAACAGATTTGGTACGATAATGATCTTCTTTTTAAGTTCTAGCAGCTTATATACACTTCCTGCACCAGAGTGTGTCATGACGACATCTGCTTCACTATAGTATTTATCTATCTCGTCAGAAAATGCAAAGTAGCAGTGGTTCTTAGGCTTATATTTGGCCTTTTTGCTTATCTGCAAGATAAACTCATGCTCTGTCTCTATGCTGTCTATTGCTTTTACCAACTCATCAAACGCTGTTGTACCGACTGTGACCAATATATTCATAATCTTCCCGCATAGATAGCATTATCATATAGACCCAAAAGAGACCGGTTTTGTACATAAAACACATCAGAGAGCTTATGCATCGCTTTACCGGTGACTGACCTGGTATCAAAACGAGACCAAGTCTCAATAAAGATGACTTTCTTATTTAAAAGTTTGAACATGACTGCTACGGGAAGGACCAGTCCTGGTCCACTTGATATCATGACATCTATATCGTATTTTCTTAATATCTTATAGATTATTATCATAGATACAAGTATAGAACGAGGCACGTCGACAAAAGCCCTTCGCTTATGATATTTGTTTCGCATATCAGGTACTACGATACACTCATCAAACCCTTCAAGCTCAGCATTCTTCTCACACATAGCTACTATTTTTACCTTGTCGCTCTTATTTTTGATGTCTAAATGTTTCAACAGGCGCTTCATCTGCTCCTGATGACCACCGACACCATATACACATAAGATCGCTTTATCGCGCAAAATCGTACCTTTTCGTGATTATCAGAAAGATCTTTACCAGATATTTCATTAGTTGCTTTGAAGAGAGGATAAGACCATATAGACCGCTTTGTGTCTTAATGACATCTATCATCTCACGTAGATTGACCATATATCTCTGCTCACCAACGCCGCCTCTTTCATAGTAGACGACTGGAAGAGCCTTTCTTTTATAGACGATATCACTATCTTTCAAGATATTGAAATACCAGTCAAGTTCACCTTTTAATGAATATTTAGTATTATATCTTGGTGTTATCGGTTTTCTAATAAAAAAAGCCTGATGACAGAAAATACTGGTCAGAATCGTCAATAATCCCACTTTTGTAAAATCTTATGCTCTTCGATAACTCTCTTTGCCATTCAAGATACTTACATGATCACCATACACGACATCTGTCTTCTCATCAATATCACTAAACAGCTCTTCTATCGTAGTCTCACTGTAGTACTCGTCATCAGCATTTAAAAAAGTGATGAAATCACCTGTGGCAATATCGATCCCTTTGTTCATGGCATCATAGATACCATCATCTCTCTCACTGATGAACATATCAATACTGTCATTATACTTGCTAATAATATGCAAAGTCTCATCTGTCGAGCCACCATCGATGATAATGACTTCAATATTCTTATATGTCTGTTTAAATATACTGGTCAATGTCTTTTCAAGGACCTTTTCAGCATTGTATGTGACTGTGATGATCGAGATCTTAGGATTCAAGATGTTCTCCTGCTCTAGTGGTATGTCTATCGGGTCTGTAACTGGATAAAAAGCCATAGGCGATGAGCATTGGGATCAAGATCTTCACCTCATGAATACTTTTAAATAGTAACGCTTCTATCAGCGTATAGAAAAAGATAGCTTTGACTAACCAAAGTACGCTGTTCTCATCGTTCTTAAACAGCAGGAAGTAGACCCCTCGCAGGTAGAACATGACCAAAAACATAAATGTCACAATACCATACTCCTGCAACACATTTAGTGTATTATGAATATAGTTTCTTGCCTCGGTGGTGTAATACGACCGGATACCACCCGTGAGCCAATTGTTCTGTATGTACTCCAGGTTTACCCTTAGTTGCTCTAATCTTCCTGCGGAGGAGTTATCCTCTTGTAGGTTGAATGTCAGAAGATTATATAGCCTCTCATTTTTCTCTGCAAGCATATCCAGGACCGGTGCACCGACTATGGAGATGATAAGAAGTAAGACAGCCATATAGATAAAGACTCTTTTCTGTGTAAAGAACACGGCGAATGTAAGACCAAATACAAGAAGACTACCTCGACCACTGGCTAAAAACAGGATATACGTGCTTATGAAGAATATAAGATAACTGGTGTTATAGCGCTTTGCTTTTTGAAGGTATGCGATAAGTACCAGTGAATAGATAGCGAACAGAGGAGAGAAGTAGAGGTGAAAACCACGGACATATCCGGATGCGAACATCTCTGCATCCTCTGTTGGAATATTGGCTCCATTCCAAAAAGCGACCGACACACCATGCCCGTAGACTGAGTTCAATTTGATGACATACATAAAGAAAAAGAACGTAAGCAGGGCATAGACCAGTGACATATACCTGATAGAGAGCGCTTTTAAGATGTCCTCAAAATGCACCGCCATAACTAA
>JAUWRZ010000141.1 GCA_030610325.1 Sulfurimonadaceae bacterium
ATGCATCCAAAGCAAAGTTCAGAGCGATCTTCTTCTGCTTCTTGTTCACTTTAAGATCGTAGTTACGATTGTTATGTGGACCGAACGCTTTACCACCACTTCTCCATAGAGGAGAACGAGTAGAACCAGCACGAGCACCACCACGACCTTTTTGAGCAAATGGTTTCTTACCACCACCTCTTACTTCTGAACGGCCTTTAGCTGTTGCAGTGTTCGCACGGATGCCTGCCTGATAAGACTTGACATAGAGATAGAGGTTATGTGGGTTGATACCCGCATAACTCTCTGGCAATGCCTGCTCAGATGCTTTTTCAAAATTCTCATTAAGTACGATCGCGCTCATTATTTAACAACCTTTATACGACCAAGTGCGCCATTCGCACCCGGTACTGATCCAGCTACTGCAAGGATCCCGTTCTCTGCGTCATATGAGACGATCGTGTTCTTGACAGTCACTTGTACGTTACCGAACTGACCTGGCATCTTACGACCCTTCATAACACGACCTGGCCACTCAGCATTACCGATAGAACCAGTTCCACGCCCCATACGGTGACCATGACTAGCAGGACCGCCGCCAAAGTTCCAGCGTTTCATAACACCACTGAAACCACGACCTTTAGTCTGGAATGATGACTTGACTACTGTTGCTTCCGCAAGAGGAGCCATATCTTGATCACCAGCTTCGCTATTAGCGACAGTAAGTGTCGCAAAACGGTTAAACTCAGCAGAAAGACTATATTTCTTCTGCTTACCTTCTAAAGACTTGTTCATCTTCTTACCATCACTGTAAGCGACGACAGCAGTGCCATTGTCTACTTCACATACTTTTGACTCTTTAAGCTTCAAAAGAGTAACAGTAGTACTTGGAACGGTAATAGTACGGCTCATGCCGATCTTTTCAACAATATATTCCATCAGTACTCCTTACTTGTCCATAGAGCGGACTTCGACATCCACTTCCGGCGCAAGATCAAGTTTCATCAGTGAATCGACAGTATCCGGCGTAGCAGAGACGATATCGATCAGACGAGCGTGCATTCTGATCTCGAACTGCTCACGTGCATCTTTGTTGACGTGTACAGATTTCAAGACCGTATATTTACGGATCTTTGTTGGCAAAGGTATCGGACCGCGGATCTCCGCGCCAGTACGCTTTACAGCTTCAACGATAGAAGCTACCGAACGATCGAGTACACGATGATCATAAGCTCTAAGTTTCAAACGAATCTTTTCCATATTTTTCCTTTAAAGAACTTGTCAGATCAAGCCTGACTATATTATTAGGGAGCGGAATTATACCTAAGGGGGCGGAGAAGTTCAAGGATATATGGGGTGTTTATGGAAATTTACACTATTTTGTTTCCTTTTTAAAAGGAAGTATGAAATATAAATAGTCTTAAAAGTGCATAGTCCTACATAACATCACGCTTAGCATCATCCATCTCTGCCGCATCGATCTTGACTGCTGCACCTATCATCGAAGAGATAGCTGTGATGATAAAAAAGAGCATCGAGAAGCTCACTGCACTGTTCACGTCACCGCCGATAAGCTCAAAACCATAGAGAAAAGTAAGCTCACGTACGCCAATACCACCGATGCTGATAGGCAAGACTGCTATGACCGAAGAGATCAGGAAGAGAGTCAGATAATCCACCATCTCAGGAGTAGAGGTAAGCGAGAGTACTATGCAAAGTGCTGCGACAAGTTGCATAGCCTGGACCCCAAAGGCATAGAGTGTCGTCGGGCCAAAGACAGGAAGAAAGCGTTCGAACATCCCTTTTGTCATATAGTAAGTCACCGGCAGGACCAGTATCACCCCGATGATGGCTAAAGGCTGTAATAGAGGATGAAGAGCATTGAAGGTACTAAAGAGAAAGAGTATCCCTGCAAAAAAAAGTAACGCACTAAGACCACTGATGCGATCTAGCAGTGTTGCCTGCAACAGACCTTTATAGGGTGAACTAAAACGTTTATGAAGCAGATAGACCTTATAACCGTCACCACTGATACCACCGGGTAGAAAGAGATTATAGAACATCCCCATATAGTATAGACGCAGGTTCTCAAACTCACTTGACCTGATAGAGAGTATACGGAAATAGTAGTTTAAGCGGACCGAGCTGATGATCTTGGAGATATTGAACGCCACAAATGCCAGAAACAGCCAGAAGAGGTCCGCACCCTTGAGAGTACCCAGCAGTTCATCCAGATCGAGACTGGAGAGGACATAAGCGATAGCACCGACAGTCACAAGGACTTTCAGTGCTGTCTTAAGATGCTTCTTAAGCTTTTTTGAATTCTTCACTGGAGGCGTCAAACTCTTCTTTGACTGTGTAAGGTTTTTTGTTTTGCGACTCAAAATAGGTACGCATGATCAACTCTGCTACAAAACCTGTGGTTATGAGCTGTACACCCGCAAGTACGAGAAGTATGCCCAGAGTAAGCAGCGGACGATGTCCGATACTCTCACCAAACAGCTTTAGGACCAGCAAATAGGTGTTGATGATCCCGCCAAGGACTAATGCTCCGATACCCAGTGTCCCGAAAAGGTGCATCGGTTTGACACGGTACTTCTGAAAAAAGAGCATCAAGAGCAGATCACTCATCACCCGAAAAGTGCGTCCAAGACCATATTTTGACTCACCATGTTGACGGGCATGGTGTTTGACATCCATCTCCGTGATCGTAGCACCATACATCTTGGCAAGCACTGGGATAAAGCGGTGCAGTTCCCCATAAAGTCCCAGGTTTTTAGCGACATCACGTTTAAATACCTTCAGCGTACAGCCGTAGTCACTGATGTAGACACCCGTCGAGCGTCTGATTATCCAGTTGGCGATCTTACTGGGTACTTTACGCAAGAACATACCGTCCTGACGTTTCAGGCGTCGGCCTGCTACAAGGTCCCACCCCTCAGATTCAAGCTTCTCTATCATGCTTGGGATATCCTCAGGATCATTTTGAAGATCACCATCAAGCGTCACGATAAGATCGCCTTTGGCTGCTTCGATACCCGCTGCCATCGCAGTGGTCTGTCCATAGTTACGGTTAAAGACCAGCAGTCTCGTCTGCTCGTTAGCATGCTCTTTGATAAGCGGGATGGTCTGATCTGTCGACCCGTCATCTACCAAGATCAGTTCATACTCATACTTCTCATCAAGTGCACTATAGACCGCGTCCAGCAACAGTTTGACGTTTCCCTCTTCATCCATTACCGGGATGACTACTGAAAGCTTCATTCTCTCTCCTCTTTCATCTTTAATATCTTCGCAAGTACTATCCCGTGCTTCTCATAAAGCACCTCATGCTCTTCAAAGGCTTCGAGTCTGGTCACTTTTGAGACTACTATCGATCCGACTCCAGGCTGGCTCTTGTTTGTCAACTTGCCGGAGTAGACGACAAAACTCGGCATGTTCAAGCGCCACATATGGACATCATAGCCTCGCTCTTTTGCCAGCAGTGCGGCTTCCTTGATCGGAGCCTGTGCTATCGCCGCGTAGGTCGGCATGACAAAGCCGTTGATCCCTATGACACTAAGCAGACCGGTGATGATGAGTTTCTTGACTCGTGTCAGCATATTTGTCACCATCAGCCAGCCCAGCAGGGCGATGGCAAAGATAAAGAAGAGGTACCAGCTGAGTTGGAACTCCTGCGCGGCATCTTTCATCACCGCGCGGGCAAAATCATCACGCACATGCGGCTCAGCCAATCCGGCGATCTCCGGGAGAAAGAGCAGTACGACATAAAGCATCACCAACGGCAAAAGCAACAGGATATCTGAACGGACTTTATCAATATGGATCGCCATGATAATAAACAGCGGCGTATAGCCATAGATGATATAGTGCGGCAGTTTTGTCCCCGAAAGTGAGAAGAAGATAAAGACAAAAAGGAACCAGACGGCAAGAAAACGGAGCAGATCACTGCCAAACCACGACCGGACATCACGCAATGAGCGTAACAGCAGTGAGGTATAAGGGAGCGTACCTACAAGTAAGACAGGGATAAAGTAAAAGAGACTACCACCATGTCCTTCAAGCGAAGTGTTGAAGCGGTTCATATTGTGCTTGAAGAAAAAGCCATTGATAAACTTCTCACCCTGATCCATATACTCCAGTATGTACCACGGAGCGGCAACAGCAAGAAAGATGGCTATGCCGATAGGATTGAACACGGTCTTCAGCCAGAACTTCCACTCCCCTTTCATCACAAGAAAGATAAGACTTACTGCCAGTGGGACAAGTACTGCTACAGGCCCTTTCGTCAAGGCACCAAGTCCTATAAAAAGAAAGATAGCGTAAAGATAGCGCTTCTCCCGCTTCTCATAGTAGAGATAGATAGTAAACATGGATAAGGCGATAAAGAGGTTCAAAAGCGAATCAGCGATAGCTGCTTTAGCGATGATGCTGACCTGCAGTGCCGTTGCCATCATAAACGCCGCCATAACAGCCACAGAGCGCTCATAGAAACGGATGGTAAAAAGGTAAAGGACCATCACCCATAAGGTCGCTGCTATCGCAGAGGGGAGACGAAATGCGAACTCACCGAGGCCAAATATCTTGACTGAGAGTGCTTGAAACCAGTAGATCAAGATCGGTTTATCAAAGCGAAGCTCACCATCAAGATAAGTAGTCAGATAGTTACCGCTGACTAGCATCTCGCGAGTCGCTTCACTGAAGGCACCCTCATCAAGATCAAAAAGCGGGACACTGCCTATGAGAAAATAGAAGCCGAAAAAGACCCCAAGGGCTAATACCGCCAGATCAAGTCGTGACATCACATTCTCACTATTCATGACTTCTGCTCCTTTTGAGGATAAAATAGTTCATACAGGACCAGCGTCGTCATAGCACCCACAAAGCCACCGGCGATCACATCACTTACATAGTGATGCGTAAGGATGACCCGGGTCAAGGCAAGCATAAGACCTATGACGATAAGCGGCCATCGAAAACGCGGGAAGAGCAGTGCGAATGCCAGCCAGACCCCGATGGCTGTCGTCGTATGACCCGAAGGGATAGAGCGTAAGTTTGATTCGGTCTCAAACCAGAAGAGTCCAAACTTATCTTCCATATAGTAAAACTTCGGTCTAGCCCGACCAAAGATGACTTTTAAGATGTTGGTGATGATCCCCGCGACAGCTGTCGTAGTAAAGACAAAGAGTGCCGCCCTGGCCATTAGCGGTTTACCTTTACGCCAGAAGAGATAGAGCAGCAGCGAGCCGACAAGGTAGATGCCCGCCTCACCAAAGTCCGTTAAAAAACTCGATATTGGAAAGTAAAAAGAGTCATCCCTCGGATAGAAAAAGTCGACAACAGGCTTATCAAAAAAGTTCCAGGAGATGATAATACCGACGATTGTCAGGAAAAAAGCGATATACCAGCTCCTTTTCACCGTCACTTTACTTAATTCTTTGAACACAACGCTCCTTATGATCACTTCGCCTGATGTGAGCGGGCAAATAGTCATAAAATAATACACTATGTTGACGTAAAGTAAAGTATAGGCGACACTAAGACCCTGATGGTACAATACCGTCACCATGGATATCTTACTCGAAAGCTTTTATAAGCAGGATCTGCACAGCGGAAACTTCATCGACCGAAAGGTCCAACTTGATGACATCAGTTACCAGATAACCGGTATCACCCAGAGCGGCAAGAGCACACTGGTCAAACACTACCTTCTGGGTAAGAAGAATTCCTCTTATCTCTACATCGACTGTGATGATATCCGCATCGATAAAGCGGCACTAAACGAGCACCTGGCACCTTTTTGCAAAGAGAACAAAATAGCTTCTCTGGCTCTGGACAATTATGGCAGTGATATCGAGCTGCCGGATGTCACGCAGGTCATCATCATAACGCGACAGCCTCAACAAGATAGTCCATTCAAGACTATTCGACTCTATCCACTTGCATACGAAGAGTTTCTGGCTTACGAGCATAAGTTCGACTCTACGGCTCTGAACCACTTTTTTCAGCTCGGTGGTTTTCCGGCGATGCATGGCGTTCCCTCAGAAGAACGCATCCGCTACATACAGTCAAGTCTGC
>JAUWRZ010000175.1 GCA_030610325.1 Sulfurimonadaceae bacterium
CATATTACCATTTATTTGATAGCGGCTTCCGACTGGTAAGGATCATACCTTAGCCATTTGCATCTTAGGAGACCTCGTATCTCACGAAGGAATATTCAGGACACATATCAATAAAGATCTGGTATCGAATTGTTTGGAAAGAAGAGACGAAAAAAAGGTTTGTTTTTATGTGATAGTGCTCACCCGGAGAGATCCGGGTGTGATCTAAAGGATCAGTGAGGGGTTACGCAGTGACTTTTTTGTAAAGATCTTCTACTTTTCCACCAGCGTAAGTGATAGGAGAACAGAACACTGTGAAACATACTGATGAAGCTTCACCGACATAACCGGCAGCTTTAGCATTGACTACTTTGTCAAGTTTGATGTCAGCAAGTACTTTTTGAGCACGATCGTTACCAGCTTTACGAGCGTCAGTGATCGTAGTCTCAATAGAGCTTACTGTATCTTTTACAGTGTCCTTGACTTTGTCAGAACCAGTGCTCGCTGCATCACTGATAGCAGTCTCGATGCTCTCAACGCTCTCTTTGATAAGTGTAGCAGCGCTCTCTACTTTTTCAAGGACGATATTCTTCGCTGCTTCTTCTGTCTTTGCTTCAGTTGCTGCTGCTTTTGGAGCTGCTTTAGGAGCTGCTTTAGGAGCCGCTTTTTTAGCTGCAGGCTTTGCTGCTGCTTTTGGAGCCGTCTTCGGCGCTTCTGTTGTAGTGTTTACTGTTTTTGTTGCTTCTGTTGCCATAGTGTTTACCTTATGTTTTATAAAAATTTATTTGTTAGTCGACATCGGGGTACCGTGCCTGACATGAGTGGAATTATAGAGAAATATAGATTAATATAAACTTATGTTAGGGATAATAAATATTTATATTATGATAATATTGTGACAATTACGATCTATAACCTTATAAAACCTATTATGATCGAGATAGAAGATGATATCTACTACATAGACGTGAGCAAAAGGTAAGCTATCTATAGACTTATGGCATCGCGATAGAGAGCAAATCATTGTTATTTAATGAGCATTTCACTATAATAACCTCCTTTTTAGACCCTGGCCATGAGATGTCTGCGATCAGTATCGTATGTCTGGGTCAAATACGCAGCAGGTTTTTATATGAAAAACAAAAGATTCATGGTGATGGGCTTTCTCTCTACGGTAGCCGTAGTAAGCCTCACCTTCTCGTCTACACTCTTTGCCAAAGCTAATGATAGCGACACGGCGACTGTCGAGACTTCCCGTCTTCAGTCTCTGGCCCAATTCACCAAAGTACTCGGTATAGTCGAACGTTATAATGTCGATAAACTGACTATAGAAGAGCTTATGGAAAAAGCCATGCAGGGCATGATGAGTAATCTTGATGCCCACTCAAGCTATCTCAATGATAAAAGCTTTGAGAGCATGAAAGTCCAGACCAGCGGTGAGTTTGGCGGCCTGGGTATCACGGTCGGGATGAAAGACGGTGCACTCACGGTCATCGCACCTATAGAAGGTACACCTGCAGACAAAGCCGGTATGGAATCAGGCGATATCATCCTAAAGATCGATGACAAATCGACACTCAGTATGACGATAGACGATGCTGTAGGCATCATGCGAGGGAAACCAAAGACACCGATCGAACTCACTATCGTGCGTAAGGGTGCACCGGAACCACTCGTCATCAATATCATCAGAGACATCATCAAGATACAGTCTGTCTATGCCAAGCAGATCGGTAAAGACATCCTTTATGTACGGGTCACGAGTTTTGATCAAAAAGTGGTCAAAGATGTCCAAAAAGAGAGTAATAAGCACATCGGTCATGACAAGGGCATCATACTTGACCTTCGTAACAACCCGGGAGGACTGCTAGACCAGGCAGTCGGACTGGTAGACCTTTTTGTCGATAAGGGCGATATCGTCTCTCAAAAAGGACGAGACAAGTCCGAGAACAAGAACTACAGTGCGACCAAGTCCGGGACCATCACCGATTTGCCGATGGTCGTCCTTGTCAATGGGGGAAGTGCCAGTGCCTCTGAGATCGTCAGCGGTGCCCTGCAAGACCATAAACGTGCCATCATCGTAGGTGAGAACACCTTTGGTAAAGGAAGTGTCCAGGTCATCTTGCCTATCAGCGAAAAAGAGGCGATCAAGCTGACCATAGCACGTTACTATCTACCAAGCGGACGTACTATTCAGGCCGTAGGTGTCACACCGGATATCATCGTACATCCTGCAGAGTGTAAAAGTCAACATAACGATTTCGCCCTCAAAGAGGCCGATCTTAAAAAGCACCTTACCGTCGAACTAGATAAAGTCAACGGAAACGGCAAAGAGCACAACAGTACCAAAAAAGCCAAAGCGAAGAAAAAAGATGATGATAAGAACATCATCACCGAAGAGCGACTTTCAAAAGACAACCAACTTAAAGATGCGGTAAGCATCCTCAAAGCACTCACTATAGTAAAAGGAAACTAAGACATGGAAAAACGCGAACTCTTATATGAGGGCAAAGCTAAAAAACTTTTTTATACAGATGATAAGGACCTCCTGATCTCTGAGTTCAAAGATGATCTGACAGCTTTTAACGGTGAGAAGAAGTCCAGTGAAGCCGGTAAAGGTGCACTCAACAACAAGATCTCCACCGAACTGTTCAAACTCCTTGAGTCCAGAGGTATAGCAACGCATTTCGTAGAGATGCTTGATGATAACCATATGCTTCATAAAAAAGTCGATGTGATCCTCATAGAAGTCATAGTGCGCAATGTCGCCACAGGAAGCCTCACACGTACACTCGGCATCAAAGACGGCACCGTCTTGCCATTCACCCTTGTCGAGTTCGACTATAAGAACGATGACCTCGGCGATCCAAAACTAAACGACCAGCACTGTCTCATACTTGAGCTTGTCGACAATACAGACGAACTCGACACACTGCGTAAGATGGCCCGTGAGATCAATGATATCTTGCATCCTTACTTCGCAGAAAAAGGACTAAACCTGGTCGATTTCAAGCTGGAGTTTGGTAAAGACAGTAACGGAGATATCATCCTTGCTGATGAGATCAGTCCGGACAACTGCCGTTTTTGGGATATGAAGACCGGTGAGAAGATGGACAAAGACCGTTTTCGTGAGGGTCTTGGCGGACTAAAAGTAGCTTACGAGCAGGTACTAGAAAGAATCTTAGGGAGCAAGCAGTAATGAAAGCGATCGTAAATATCTCACTAAAAGAGGGTGTCCTTGATTCACAGGGAAAAGCGGTTCACCATGCACTTGATGCACTGAAGTTTGACGGTGTGGATGATGTCCGTGTCGGTAAGCAGATCATCTTGAAGCTTGATGGTGACGATGCTGAGAAAGCAAAAGCCGAAGTCACTGAGATGTGTGAGTCACTTCTGGCAAATACCGTTATAGAAGACTATGCTATAGAGATCATAGCCTAAGGAGCATAGTGATGAAAATAACCATTGTACAGTTCCCCGGGACCAACTGCGAATACGATACGGAGTATGCTTTTAAAGAGTTAGGTTGCTCTACTGAGATCATCTGGCATAAAGAGACAGAGCTGCCTGCCGATACCGATCTTCTTGTCATCGCAGGAGGCTTCAGTTATGGAGACTATCTGCGAAGTGGTGCGATCGCCCGTTTCAGCCCTGTCATGGACGCTGCCAAACGGTATGCGGATGAGGGTGGGAAAGTCCTTGGGATCTGTAATGGTTTTCAGGTCCTGACTGAAGCCCAGATGCTTCCAGGCGCCCTGAAGCGAAATGAGGACCTTCACTTTATCTCCAAACACCACCATCTCAAAGTCGCCAACAGTGAGAACGCCTTTTTGAACAAGTGTGATGTCGATGAAGTCCTTAATATCCCTATTGCCCACCATGATGGAAACTTCTTTATCGATTCAGAAGGGCTCGAGGCACTCTATGCTAACGACCAGGTGTTACTACACTACTGTGATGAGAACGGCAGCTCAAAGAACCCCAATGGTTCCGTTGATGCCATAGCCGGTATCACCAACAAAGAGAAAAACGTCTTTGGATTGATGCCACATCCCGAGCGCGCTATGGAAGCACTGCTGGGTTCTGAGGACGGGCGTAAGATGCTTGAAGGTTTTCTGAGCGCCTGATGCGATCCTTACTGGTACTTCTTCTACTCTTCTCAGCACTCTATGCCCAGGTCGATGAAGCCAACCTCACAGTTGGGTTCGAAGACGAAGACAATGAGACTCAAGTCATACAAAAAGTCCTCTATCTTGATTATGCCGATATCCCTGAGCGTGTCTTCAAGGGACAGATATTCCCTCTCACACTTAAAGTCCTCTCGACTGTCGGTCAGATAGAAGAGCTTGTCTATACCTTCTCTACACTCAGAGGTGTAGACCTTCTCTCAAAAGAACCTGAACGTATGATAAAGGGAAGGTACACCTATGATACCTTCTACTTCGTCGCAAAGTCACAATGGCTTCAGACACCAAATATCAGAGCCTCTTTGCATCTTGATGATGACTTTGAGAGTAACCTGGCGACACTTTCCGGCAAGCGTCTTGATGTCGTCACCCTGAACCCTGCTTCCAATTTTGCAAACATCATCGCCAATGACTTCAATATCACAGGTTATAAGACGACAAGTTATGATCAACAGAACAATATACTTGTCTTCAGCGCACAGGCATCACAAGCCGCGCTTGATGTCTTTCATCTCAATAGTGTCATAAAACAGGGGCTCGAATCCATCGATGTACAGTCACGTCTCTCAGAGATGACCTATTATGCCGTCATCCCTAAAAGAGTCGACAACATGGTCTTCACCTACTTTCAACTTGCAAGTGAGAAGTTCATCGAAGTGATCATCCCTATTGTCGTAGACGATGATATGGTCTCGACTCAGAGTGACCTCCGTCCGACTGAGTACAGACATAAACTCCTAAAGATCACGATCGCGGGAGGCATCGCTCTCGTCGGCCTGATACTTCTGGTGCTTCGTAAAAAGCTCTACTATCTTATCTTCGTCATCATACCGGGTATCTATATCGCATACGCAGCGGTACCGATCAGACATGCCTGCATAATGGAGAACAGCCCTATCTACCTACTGCCGATGACAAACGGTACTGTCTTTGAGACGACCACCTATCGGCAGACCCTTGAGGTCGAAGGTGAGATAAAGGGTCACACTAAAGTAAAGCTCGAGAACAATAAGATAGGATGGATCAAGAATGAAGATCTTTGCACGCCTTAGCTGGGCATACGCGACATTCATCATATTTTTCGGCATGACAGTGATGATCCTTATCTTTGTC
>JAUWRZ010000180.1 GCA_030610325.1 Sulfurimonadaceae bacterium
TGACCCGGCTCTGATCTTTAAACTCACCATAGAGTCCACGCTTGCTGCCGTAAAAGTGATCAAGCCCCAAATAAGTAACGCTCTCTTCATCCAACTCATAACGTATCTCCGGTCTTACCAAGCCATCTCCATCACTGATATTATGGATGGAGAGCAGTTGGGCATGCAGGGTGTTGTTCATGAGATCCTTTTTATATAAAAATGTCATCGTATTATCGACCTTGGGTTGGGCAAAGCCATTTTTATGGCCCAATAGAAAGGACTGGTTCACCTGTAGGCTGAGCAGGCTCTCCTCCAGACCATACCAATCGATGCCAAAGATGTATGCCAGCTCATCACCCCTGCTTACGCCCTGGGGAGCTTCCTCATCTAAAAAGTATTTGCCGGTTGTCAGACCTGATTCGAGTCGGTAGACAAAGGCTCCGCTTGAGAGGTCCAAACTCATGCCGTAAAAAGATGACCGCTTGTACGTCGGTGTGATAGTGACGGTCTTGGTCTCCGGTTCAAACTCCTGGAACAGAACGGGTGTGTCCTCATAAGCATAGATGTAATAGAGACCGATCTCCATGCTCTTAAACATCATCGAGTAGCGTAAAGCCAGGTCTGAGTCCAGAAGCAGATCATCGGGCTTATCCGGAGTATTGCTCTGGACCTTCACCCCTTCAACAGCTTGCGGGACTACACGTGGTGAGCTAAAAGCATAGGCCGCCGTTGGTACGGGAATCTTGTTGTAGGTATTGTCCGAGATCCAGATGAGTTCAAGCTCTGACTCTTCGAAAGTGCTCAACACTGAAAGAGACCACAAAGGGATCCTCGACTCATCAAAGGGAGCTAAGATAAACTCGGCGAAGCTCTGCGGGTTTAGCTTGTCTATCAACTTCAGTCCATCCGCCTTTCCCCAGACACTCTGCATCTTTCCGATCTTAAAGAGCGTGTTGTCCAGCTCTTTCTCATAGTAGAGCTCTCTTAGTTCAAGGTATCCCGTAGTGCCTAATGCCAAAGGTCTTGACAGGTCACTATAAGGTCGGGTATTGAACTCTCCCGGTTCGATGTTATCTTTGGCATCTGCCTCTATTCGTGTCTGCCAGATGAGCCGTGAGTCATCTTCAAACGAAAACTCCAGTTCCAGTTCGCCAAAGAGAACAGCTTTTTGCAACTCTGTCTGCTGTGTCAGAATCGCATTCTCATTGCGCAACAGCAGGGAGTGCCGCAGCTCAACAGACCAGAGCAGAGCAGTGGTCAAAAAGAGTAGTGTCAGGATACGCATCTCATCTCCCTCGCTTCAGTGCCGCCTTGCTAAAGAGACTATCTTTGAGCTCTTTTTGGTAATCGACATCGTTAAAGTAGAAGTGTGTGATATGCCCGTTTTGATGGTTGGTCATTAACATGTGGTGTATGGTCCAGATCGCATCGACCTTTTTGATATCACTGTTTACCAGCGTCTTTAACCGATCTCCGCGTTCATCATAGAACTCGCTTTTGCGTGAGATGAATATCTCTTTATCTATCAGACTGACTATTTTGGAATAGCCAAGCTCTTTGGTGATCTCTTTGCTCTTTGTCCTTGCCTCCAATCTGTAAACAGGGTGCTGTCCGACATCTTCTTCACCCAAGAGCTTAAAGTCATAATCCTCCAGTGAGATCTTTGTCTCTTTTTTGATATCCTCATAGGAGAAGTCCGTACCCAGAAACCAGTCGCCTCTATCGGCTGATGAGATACGTCTCACCTTTCTCAACGATGGTAGGTAGAGCCACTGCTCATCATCTTTTTTTGCACTGTCGTAGGTCAAAAACCCCGTTCCTCTCAAACGTTTTGGAGCGGTGTAGAAGATGACCGTCTTTTTGTCTTCGCCATAATACTTTCTGTAGGAGAGCGTCTCCTGCACTCTTGTCTTACCGCGTTTATCGCTCAACTCCATCTTTAATGTTCGACTGACACTCTCTCCATCATCTCGACCATTGACACTGTTGACGAGCTCCAGAGCGTCCATCGCCCACACCGTACTGGCAAGCAGTATAAAAAGTAAGGTCTTCATCATCTATCCTTATTCATCACTATCATCACAGCCGGAATGATCAACAGGCTGAACATAAAACTACTGCCAATAGCGACAGCGACCAGTGAACCAAACTTGACAAGGGGAACGACCTTACTTGTCACCAATACACCGAAACCAAAAGCCAGAGCAAGTGCGTTGAACAGAAGCGCCCGTCCGGTACTGCTGTAAAGCAAGACGGTCCGTTCTCTCATGTCGGTAGTCACAGAGCGTAGTGACTGCATCCTCTCCGCCGTATGTACGGCGAAGTCCACACCCAGTCCGATCGCGATGGAGGCGAACATCGATGTCCCAACACCCAGCCAGATCCCGCTATAGCCCATGATCGCGTAGATCATCAAGATAGAGAGCACCACCGGCAGGGTCACCAGGACAGCGAGATAGAGCGAGCGAAAACTGATGAGTGCCATGAGTAGTACCAGCCCCAGGGCTATAGCTATTCCCTGAAAGTGTGACTTCTCTATGGGCAGTACCCAGTGGTACTCTACATTGACTCTGCCGCTGATCTCTCCTTTGAGTGCATCTGTATTAAAGTCCTGGAGAAGATATTTCGCTATCTGATCTATGACAAGCTTCTCGTGGATGTACTCGCCAGAGTCCATGTAGATCCTGATGTTCGCTTTCTGGTAGTCATAGTCGATGATGTGCTCAAGATCATCTGCAGCGGCCCGGGCAGAGTAGAGTAGGAAGTACTGTGCACTGGCATCTGCCGAAGCAGGGAGTCTGTACATCTTCTCATCCGCTTCAAAAAGGGCTCTGTTCATCTGTTTGAGATAGTCCGTATAGGCGACGCTTCCATTGACATGCGCAAGGGTCTCGACATAACTTTGGAACTCCTCTACTTTTTGCATCACCGAAGGTTCAAAAAGTCCCTCCTCTTCAAAACTGTCAACGAGGATGTCAAGATAGTGTGAGCCATCAAAGCGTGAGTTGATGATCTTATCTGCCTGAACGATCGGTTCGTCTTGATGGAAGGTCGCTATCCGGTCTTCGTTGACGACTAGCTTGCTAAGACCGATGAGACCGATGAGACCGATGATGGCAATAGACGAGGCGATCAGCAGCACTTTTTTAGGGTGCTGTGAGACGATCTTGCCTATATGGGAAAGTGATGACGCATCATCGCTCTCGCGTTTGCGAAAGCGGGGACTCGGTTTGAGTCTGAGCAGGGCTATCATCGCCGGCAGTACTGTTATGGAGAAGAGCCAGGCCATTGCGACACCGAACATCGCAAAGATACCAAAGTAGATCATCGGCGGCATGGTCGAGGAGAGGCTAAGCCCCAAAAAACCGGCCATGGTCGTTAGTGTCGTCAGACCGACAGGCCGCCACATCTCCAGCATCGTCTCGATGACCGCTTCTTTATGGGTCTCATCGATGAGGTCGCGTCTTCGTTCATAGTAGGTACTTAAGATGTGTATCGAGTCCGCCACGGATATTCCGATCAGGACGACAGGTAGGGCATTGGTGATGACAAAGAAAGAGACACCGCTAAAGCCCATGGCACCCAAAGCAGTGACGGCTGCCCCTGCGATGACAAGATTTGGCAACAGTACCGCACCAAGACGTCTGAAGGCGATATATAAGACGATCATGATGACTATAGCCGCTACGGGATTAAGGCGCATCGCATCACGGTCGATGTAGGAGCCCATATAGCCGCTGACCGCACCTTCGCCCGCTACATAGAGCGATATGCCTTCACTGTGGGTGTTGTCGGAGAGCTCCTGTAACTTGAAGTACAAGCTCTCAGAGTCAGTGCTATCTTTCAGATCGACGATGATGAGTGTCGCTTTCCTATCTCTGGAGACTAGAGTCCCCTGCATCAAAGGGAAAGCATCGATGAAGGCTTCGACGCGTTTAGCTTCTGTTGCATCTACGACAGCATCCTCTATAAAGGGTTCCACCTCCATTCCATTAGCGATACCATAGATGTTCTTCTGGGTCGACAGTGATGTGACACCATCGTTCCTGACCTCAGAGAACTCCTGGATCGTCTCACTGAGTCCATAGACAAGCTCCAGTGTCTGAACATTGAACACACCCTCTCTGTTTTCGATGACCATCACTATGGGGTCTTCGAGGCCAAATAACTGTGATAGCTTCTCTTTGTTTACCAAAGCGGGATGCTCTTTGGGGATAAAAGCATCTGCGGAGGTGTCCTTGACGATGCCTGTAAGCCCATAGGCAAAAAAGAGTATCATCGACACTCCGACTAATACGACTCTCAAAGGGTTCTCTGTGACCCAACTAAAAAATGCTCTTTTCATCTTACTCTCCATACGTGTATATACACATTTTAAATCGTTCTTTCTCTTCTTTTATATCTTCACGATAGCCTCTCTTTGACGACAACCTCACTCTAGCTCCTTTTTAGTGTATATACACATATAAAGTCTAAAAAAAGCCATCACTTTTCAGCTATGACTTTTATGACACTGTCCAAAACTGCGTTCAGCTCAGACCAATTCTCTTCACCTATCTCTGCTCTGAGCTCTTCTTGAGCTTTTTGCCACTCTTTATAGCCTTTGTCATATATCTCCTCTCCCTCTTTTGTTATGCTCACTACTCTTTCGCGTTTATCCTTACTCTCGTTCACATATACATGACCGTCTCTGAGCAGGGGTTTTAGATTACGGTTGATGGTAGTCCGATCCATCTTAAGGGCTGAAGAGAGCTCGTTGATGTTCCCTTCTCTTAAGATCTGGATGGCTGTCAGCATACTGTACTGAACGGGGGTCACACCGATCTCTTTTAGCGCTTTAGTATAAAGGTTAGTCACATAACGTGATACTGTCCTTGTCTTGGAAAACAGACAGTTCTGTGCGACATCATAATATCTTTCCATCTCAACAGACCTCCTTTTTATGTGTATATGCACATTGTAGCACTATTTTTTTATCTTTGTCAAGGCCTCCATACATTTTCTACGCGGTGGTATGCTCTTTCATCTGTAGTGTGTCGAGCAAGAACTGCACGTTTTGCCTCAGTACGCCGACATCATCATCGGTCTTATAGTAGACATGCGCACCATAGATCGTCGTGATGATGAATTTGGCAAACTGTCTCGCATCGACTGTTGTCTGACCGAGATCGACGGCTTTTTTGATAGTCTTGGCA
>JAUWRZ010000018.1 GCA_030610325.1 Sulfurimonadaceae bacterium
ATGACCTCTTTGACAAGCTTCTCATCATACGCTTTCACAAAGGTACGGACACCTTGGCGTTCACTTGGTGGCGTCATCAGTTGACTCATCGTCTTGATGGAGCTCATCGCCTGATTTAAGGATCTCGGTATCGGTGTCGCACTCATGGAGAGCAAATGCACCTTCTCATAGAGCTGCTTGAGTTTCTCTTTCTGTTTGACACCGAACTTATGCTCCTCATCTATGATGACAAGACCGAGTCGACTGAAACTCACCCCGAAAAGGATGTGCGTACCGACCACCATCTGTATCCGGCCATCATCGATCCCTTTTAAGATGGCGTTCTTCTCTTTTGTCGAGACAAACCGGTCCAGCTTCGCGATGCCTATCCCGCTGTTGATAAAACGCTCTTCAAGTGACTTGAAGTGCTGCGAGCTCAAAAGTGTAGTCGGTACGATCAACGCTGCCTGATAACCAGCCTTCGCCGTAGCGAACATCGCATTCATCGCTACCTCTGTCTTACCAAAACCGACATCCCCGCTCAGAAGCCGGTCCATGATGTTCCCAGAGGCCAGATCGCTGATGATCTCTTTGATGCTGTCACTCTGATCTGGTGTATACTCAAAACCGGCATGCGACTGAAATGTCTTAAGCTCCTGAGCAGACACTGTGATCTTCGGTGCCTGGATCAGAGCGCGTGATGCGGCGGTGTTCACTATTTCTGATGCGATCTCAAAGAGACGTTTCTTGACCTTATCTTTAAGACGTCCAAAACTGCCTTTACCCAGTTTGTCCAGTACCGGCAGTGAGCCCCCTGCGGCTATGTGACGGTCTATGAGTTCAAGGTTCTCTACGGGAAGCAGGACCTTATCATCACCCTGATAGCGTATGACGATGAAGTCTTTGACACCACCGAGTATCTCAGCCTGTTCGATGGCCTCGAAGATCCCGACACCATACTCTTCATGGACGACATAGTCACCAGGCTTGAGATCATCGAGCAGCAGCGTGCTTTTTCTACGGCGGCGCTTTTTTATGGGCTTGTTAAGCGAGATGACCATCAGTTCCGGACCGATGATGTTAAGGATCATCGGTGAATATCGTACAGTGAGGGCCGAAGTGTCAAAGATGCCGCTCTGTTTTACCTGTGCCTCATTACTCGCGATAAGGGTGATCTTCTTCTGTTTATGGACTTTCAACAGTGTCGGGATATCGGCTGCGACAAGCTCTGTATATCGCTGTGCTTCTCCGATGACCTCACACTCAAGCTGTGAACGCTCTATCTGCGGCTCGTTTATCGCGTAAGCCTCATCGAGCAGTCCAGCCATCGGCTTTATCAGTCGCAGAGACTTACCTGCGGTGAGATCGACCGCTTTATCACCGAGATACCAGAAGCCAAGCGAGGCGATATCTTTGACAAAACTATCACTGTGCGTCTCTTCTATCGCTGTTTTGACCTGTGTGAAGCCCGTTTCATCAAGCGCATAGAAAGCTGGAGAGATCGAGACCTCATCAAGTTCATCAGGAAGCGTACGCTGCGTCTCAAGGATAAAAGGCCTTATCTCCTCTATCTCATCATCGAACAGTGAGATGCGCAAAGGGTCCTCTCTACCGGGGACATAGATGTCGATGATATCCCCGCGAAAAGAGATCTCCCCTTCTACCTGGACCATATCTACAAAGGTATACCCCCAGAAAAGCATCTGCTCCTTAAAATGGGCAAGATCGATCTTATCACCAAAAGAGAGCTCTCGGGTCTGAAGGAGTTCCTGTGCGGGAAGCGCAAACAGTAAAGTCTTAAGGGGAGAGATGACCAGAGGCTTTTTCTTACTACTGTAATATCTTCGTAGGACGTCAAAGAGCTGATGAAGTTCCTCTTTAAATGGTCGAAGATCATCAAGATAAGTAGCGCGAAGGTCAGGGAAAAGTAGATATTCATGTCCGAAATACTCGGCTACATCGGCCAGTTCCAACGCCTCTTTCGTATCCTCACAGAGGAGGATATCGGGTAGAGGGGCAGTGCCTCTGTGTAGGTACTCAAAAAAACGGCTTTGTGCCATTGTCATCCTTATGCCAGATCTTCCGACCTGGGATCGATGGCGCCATTTTAGCAGATTTCATGCAGATAGCCATAATAGTAGGCTCTCATCTATAGATGTAGCTCTCTTTAGGGCACCTCTAATAAGCTTGTGATCATTTGGCCTTGGGGAGTTCGGCTGTCGGCTTTTTCGAACTCTCCAGCTTCTCCTCTTTACTCTCTTTGATATCTTTGATACGGCTCTCTCCCTCAAAGATGGCTTTTGGCTCGATGATGAGTTCATTGGATGCGACCATACCGCTGATCCGGCCCGACTCTTTTATCTCTATGCGGTCAGCTTCAAGACTACCCTCTACCACACCCTGGACTATGAGATGTCTTGCACGGACCTCACCATCGATCTTTCCGTTCTTGCCGATGGTGATCGACTTACTTGAGTCGATAGTCCCTTCAAAATGACCATCTACGTAGAGGTCACACTCCAGGTTCATCTCGCCCTTGAGAGAAGCCCCTTTTGTAATGATCGTAGTACTGCTGTTGCTTCCCTCGTCTCGATATCCTTCGTTATTGCCGTAATTAAAGATTGCCATGGGACCTTTTTCTCCTTTTTAAATATCTGCCGATAACTATCGGCACTCCATTTTATAAACCAGTATGGGTTTAAGGTACGCTGGATGAACCGTACCTCATAATGTAGATGCGGACCACTACTTCTACCACTGTTACCGGTATAGGCGATCTGCTCACCTTTTTTAACATATGTCCCGGATTTTACCGTTATTTCATTTAAATGACCGAAGTAAGTCTTAAATCCGTAGTTATTGTCCAAGATGACCAGTCGCCCGTATCCACTTTTTTTGTGATAGCCCGCATACTCGATGACTCCATCAGCCGTTGCATAGACCGGAGTCTTCATGCTCGCACGAAGATCACTGCCGCGATGGAACTCCCGTCGCTTGGTTATGGGGTGGGTTCGGTAACCAAACTTGCTCGTGATCCCCTTATACTCTATTGGTGAACCGCTCGGGATGTACTTGAACAACGCCTCTACCTGCTCATACGTCAACTGCGCCATCTTGACACTGCTTAGATCCCTATCTAGCTGCACAGGAGTCAGACCGATGAGCTCTTCGACATCATGCAGGCGGTCAGAGACTACCGCTATCTCTGCCTGTTTGGCTAACAGCTCTTTCTCAGAGACATCTATCTCAGCCCCAAGCTTCTCATTACGGGCCTGCAACAAGCCGATGGCACGCTCCATCTCCGCTTTTTTTAGCTCAGTAATGTCCAGTGAACTCTTGAGAAAGATGACCATCGAGACGGCAGCGATGGTCAATACTACACCCGCGATACCTACATAGAGGATGATCTTTTTAATGATCTTGTGTAGATTGAACTGCCGGACACCATGCACATCGTGGATGGTGACCGTAAACCTATTTTCCATAATACTCTTTTAAAAACTGTTCGACTACACTGAAAGAGCCAAAGACAAGGTAGTCCACCTCTTCTCTGACTCCGGAGAAGTCACTATATGTCAGACCGTTTGCCGTGATAGCTTCTATCAGATGTCCCGCACTCTCAATACGTTCATCCTCTATAGCGATTATCTCCACATGTCTGACTATGGGCTTTAGGATATGCAAGATCTCTCTATAAGCCTTATCTTTATAACTGTTGTAGACAAGCACCACTTTTTTACCGGCCATAGCGCGGACAATGGCGTCTGCTGCCAAGGTATTATGCCCCACATCTATGGTCACATAGGCATCGAGTGCACTAAGACGTCCAAAAAGCGGCGCATCCAAAAAGTCATCATATTCCACTTCCACGCCGATGACCTTCATCGCTGCTGCTGCCATAGAGAGGTTCTCTCTCAGGTACTCAGGAAGTCCAAGTCTCTGCGAGACTCTTTCTACTTCACGTATATCCACATCTGCAAGCAGATCATGTACCAAAAAGGTCTCACTTCCGCGTTCTACAGCTATCTCGTCAAAGAGCGTGTAGACCTCACTATGAGGCTGTATGCCTGTCAATGCCTTTGGTCCCATACTTCGCAGTTTTGTCTTGGCTACTGACTCGATGGTGTTTCCCAGAAAAGCCTCATGATCCATCGCTATGGGAGTAAAGATGGAGAGCTCTTTTGCAAAAGCATTAGTAGCATCATACTCGCCACCGAGCCCCGCTTCCAGGACTACCCAGTCACATGATGAAAAAAGTACTATGGCCAGAAAAGTCGTATACTCGAAGTAGCTGAGTGAGGCTGCCGTAGCCTCATCAAAAAGAGCCAAAAGCTTCTCATGAGCTACTTCTAGCTGTTCATCAGAGGCATCGGTACCATTTGACCAGATACGCTCATTAAAACGAAGTATATGTGGTGATGTGTAGTGGCCTATATCCAGACCGCTGCGCCAGAGTGCCGATGCCAAAAAGCGTCCGGTCGTCCCTTTACCGTTAGTCCCCACGACGTGTATGATCTTTGGGACCTTCAGCACCTTCTCTATGGACCTGTAGGCACTAGGCATCCGCTCAAGGTCTATCTTGTCATAGTAGAGCGGTTTCGCTGCCAGAAATGCACTCAGCGTCAGATCGTTTTCCTTGCTGATGCCTCTACCCCTCAAGCGCCGGTTTTGGTTCTACTCTGTCACGCCCGTTTCGCTTGGCATCATAAAGGCGTTCATCAGAGGAGTTGACTGTCGCCTGTTTTGAAGGGAGGGCCTTACGCTCAGCGACCCCGGCACTGACCGAGACCTTGATACGCTGACCTTTATAGACAAAACGTGACTTACGGACATTTTCTACGACCTTGTTCGCAAGGATGATGGCTCCCTCGAGGTCAGTATTGCTAAGGATCGCCATAAACTCCTCTCCACCGAAACGGCCTACGATATCTACATTACGGCTCTGGTTCTTCAAGACAGAGGCAAACCCTTTAAGTACCGCGTCTCCGGCTTCATGTCCATAGGTATCGTTGACCTCTTTGAAGTGATCGAGGTCATACATGATGACCGAGTAGTTTCTATCATAACGCTCATACTCCGCCTCTTTGATCTTGATCTGTTCATCCAGAGCACGTTTGTTGTAAAGCTTTGTCAGAAAATCCTCATACGATGCCTGCTGTGCATCTGCAAGATCCTTCTCAAGCACACTGACGCGCGCAGCAAGTGACTGGACCATACTGCTTGGCTCTTTAAGGCTTTCGCTAAGCTCCTCAGTCTTCTCTTCAAGCGCTACTGCGATGGTGTAAAGTTTCTTATGCGCTGTCTTAAAGTCATAACCCTTCTCTTCTGCCTCAAACCTCTCCAGGTCCTGTTTGATGCCATGGATCTCAGTAGTCGAGTTATCACTTCGTTCGATGAGTTCTATGAGCTGCATCGAAAGCTTGTCCAGGACCGTATCAAGTGATACGACCATATCTTTAAGACTTGCACGATCAAGAGAGATCCGCAGACGAATGGCTGCTTTTATCTCCCCGATCATCGACTTGCTCGTGATGAGTACCGGATCTCTACGGAGCTCTTCACTCAGTCCCGCGATCTCATCATTGACACTTGAAGCGATAGAGGGGACCAGTGATGCGATCATCAAGGAAGCGACAACATCGAGATCTGTCGATGTGGCAGCACTTTTTGCACCCACAAGAGAGAGACTCTCTACTGTTTTCTGCAGGTCACTGTCATCTACTTTTCCGTAGACACTGAGACGCTGCAGAAAACTCTCATCATAGAGCGTCAGAAAGTTACTCCATGACTGTTTGATATGTTCTATTCTCTCCGGTGAGCTCTTCTCTTGCATCACTCTTAAGCTCTGCTTTGCCAGCGTCGATGCCTCTTTGTTGTGTAGTACCTCAACTGCCTCCAAGATCTTTTTGGTCAACTCCATCTGCACATTTAAAGCCTGTGCACACTGCGTCGGGTTCATGCGGTTGAGTCTGGAGATAAGAAAACGGACCAGCTCATGCGTGGTCCTGACGTGGTACTGTCGGACCTCATCTTGCAGTTTGCTCCCAAGCATCGGCAGGAAACGCTCGACATGATCACAATCTTCGATCAATATACCGGCACGTTTGGCCTCTTCACAAAAAGCGACTGTGTAAAAATCCGGTGTAAGAAGTTTGCCTTCATGACTAAGGCGTTCGATCGCCCTCTTAATGATCTGGTTAACGGTCATCATCTATCCTTTTAAGGTTGCGCCCTTGCCCCCTCAGCGGCTACCTGCGCAATAAAGCTGTCAATAGCTTTGGCCGAACCTGACTCTATCGCGGTAAAACGTGCCTGATCAGAGATGATGGCATTGGGCTCGATCGCAAAATCATGTACTCCACGAAGTACATAAGTCTTACTGACCCCTTTAGTCTTACGCACGATATGCAGTGAGATATTGGTACGGTATGTGATTATATAACCATTTTTATCATATTGCAATGGTAAGAAGAGAACACTCTTCAAATAGATGTCCAGGTGGGTGATCGCGTGCCCATATTCACGCAAAGATGAGCGAAAACGCATGATCACGGCTGAATCGACTGCATCTTTGATGATGACCGTGTTCTCCGGGTCCTGCATCGAGATGATGACCTTTGTACTGATCGTCTCACCTGTCACCAGTTTGGTATAGCGAGAGGCTGGCTGATAGCCACAACCAGAGAGTACAAATAACAGCAGTAAAGGTGCGAGTGTGACCCGCAGTAGATGTTCACGCATCTTCATAGCCTTCCTCAGCCCTTGATCACTAAGTTGACGAGCTTTTTAGGGACGACGATCTCTTTGACGATACTCTTGCCCTCTATCCATCGCTCTACTACCGCTTTGGCCTTTGCAATGATCTGCTCTTTTGTCTCGGCAGCATCTACCTCTATCTCTCCGCGTCTCTTACCATTGACGGAGACACCCATCGTAAAGGTGTCTACGACAAAGACCTCCTCTTTTAACGCCACTGGAGCAAGGTTCTTCCTCCCAAAGAGATTATCACTCAATTCCCAGGCTAGATGTGGTGCGATAGGCTCCATGATGGAGAGTAGGACCCAGTAGCCTTCCGTCCATACATCTGCACTCTCTTGTTCTGCCAATGCGTTCATCGCTTCCATGACTCCGGCGATCATGGTATTGAAGGTGTGACGCTCTTTGAAGACTTCCATAGAACGTTGAAGTGCCTCATAGACCTTCTTACGTGCCGCTTTCTCGTTCTTGTCCAGTGAAGCGTGATCGATCACAGGAAGCGTCTCACATGCATAAGCATTCGCAGAACGTTCGCTAAAGCGCTTTAGAAATCGGTATGCTCCCTCTACTGCTGAGTCGTTCCACTCCAGTTCCTGTGTCGGTGGTGCAGCAAAAAGGATGAAGAGTCGAGCCGTATCGGCACCATACTTCTCTATCAGTGCATCGGGATCGACGGTGTTGCCTTTGGACTTACTCATCTTTGCACCATCTTTGAGTACCATGCCCTGTGTCAACAGATGCTCAAACGGCTCATCAGCGTCCACATAGCCCATATCTCGCAGGACTTTAGTGAAGAAACGGCTGTAGAGAAGATGTAAGATCGCATGTTCGATACCGCCGATGTAGTGGTCTACGTTCATCCAGTACGAGAGTTCTTCCTTATCAAAAGCCTTCTCATCACGGATATCCAGTCCCGCTGTATAACGCAGGAAGTACCATGAGGACTGTACAAAGGTATCTAGTGTATCGGTCTCACGTACCGCTTCGCCGCCACATTTCGGACAGTGACACTTTTTCCATGAAGCGTGATGATCAAGAGGATTACCCTCACCTGATATCTCTACATCTTCAGGTAGTGCTACCGGCAGGTTCTCTTTCTTCTCTGTGACCAGTCCACATGATGGACAGTGGATAAACGGGATAGGTGCACCCCAGTATCGCTGACGGCTGATACCCCAATCCTTAAGACGGAAGTTGACTACCTTCTTACCGATCTTCTCGGCTTCAAAGAAGTCCATTATCACTGCTTTGGCCTGCGTAGAGTCCAACCCGTCGAACTGTGCTGAGTCAAACATCACACCAGGCTCAGTGAACGCACCTTTCTCAGGGTAGTCCCCCTCTTTGGGACGGATTACCGGGATAATAGGCAGCGCATATTTTGTCGCAAACTCATAGTCACGGTCATCATGAGCCGGAACCGCCATGACCGCACCGCTACCATAGTCCATCAGGACAAAGTTCGCTACCCAGACCGGGATCTTCTTACCCGTCAATGGATGGACGACCTCTATGCCAAGTGCTACGCCATGCTTATGCTTCTGACGTTCGATGGCACTGGTGTTCTTCATCGCAGTTATCTCTGCTGCGACACGGCTATCTAAGAGGTCGTTCTCTATCATATAGGTGACGATCTCATGTTCCGGTGCCAGCGCGGTGTAAGTCACTCCGTAGATAGTATCAGGACGAGTGGTAAAGACGGTGAACTGTTTGAACTGCTCGTTTACCTTTGCCTGTGAGATCTCATCGAGATGAAGATCGAACTCCAGACCGGTAGAGCGCCCTATCCAGTTCTCCTGCATAGTGAGGACCTGTTTCGGCCATTTATCCTTCAGTTTATCCAGATCATCAAGCAACTCTTGCGAGTAGTCAGAGATCTTGAGATAGTACTGGTTCATCTCTTTCTTGACTATCGGGGTATCACAGCGCCAGCAGCATCCATCTACTACCTGCTCATTAGCCAAAACAGTATGGTCGTTCGGACACCAGTTCAAAAAGGCTTTTTTACGGTAGAGGATGCCTTTGTCAAACATATCGATGATAAAACTCTGCTCGAACTTCGTGTAAAGTTCATCGGAGGTCGCGAACTCACGCTCTTTTGAGAAGGAGAGCCCCAAAGCGGCTAGTTCCTTACGCATATAGTCGATGTTCTCGTAGGTCCACTTCTTTGGATGGACCTTATGTTTGATAGCAGCGTTCTCTGCAGGCATACCGAAACTGTCCCAGCCGATAGGGTGCAGGACGTTCTTCCCCTGCTGACGGTAATGGCGAGCGAACGCATCACCGATGCTGTAGTTACGTACGTGCCCCATATGGATGCGGCCTGATGGGTAAGGGAACATACTCAAGATATATTTCTTCTCTTTACTCAGGTCAGTCGATGGCTCAAAACTCTTCTCAGTATCCCAAAATCTCTGCCATTTTTTCTCGATCTCACTTGGTCTGTATTGCAATTGTAGTTCCTTAGGGGGATTAGTAAATAATAATTATTTGTAATTGGTAATGCAGAGATAGAAAGGTGTTACAAATTACAAATGACTATAGAGCATACCTCGCCGAAGCGAGATCAATACTCATCGCGGTTCTTGGAGCTTTCTATATAGACAAGACCCATAGAGAAGATATTTGCGATCAGGGCGCCAATGGCCAGAGCGATCGCCCAATCCAGGTTATCTGCCAGCTCAAGATAGATGAACGCAGGGATAAGGTGAAGGTCAGCGACAAGCGAACTTGCCAGTAGCTCTGCCGCAAGCAGGTTTCGCACACCTATCTTCAAGATGGTCGAGACCAGGTTCAGGCTGGCTGCGACAAAGAGTGCGATCGATGTGTGCTCATACAAAAACCCTGCCGTTGACGTCAGACTCATCAACGAAAAAAAGACATAGATGACTTTACCCCAATCCATACGTTCCCCTTATTTTATTTCGATCTTACTGTTTAGACCGTGCCCTGCTCATACTGAGCACGCATACGATCTTTCTCGGCAGCTCGTTTTGCTTTCTCAGCAAGTTTACCACGATAGCCCTTGATATCAAATCCAAACCTCATCAAGACAGGTGATGCGACAAAGATCGAACTGTAGGTACCGACGACAATACCGACAAGCAGTGTAAAGGCAAAGCCATGGATGATCTCACCACCAAACATAAAGAGCGTAAAGACAACGAAGAACGTCGTCAATGAGGTCAGTGTCGTACGCGAGAGTGTACGCGTCACAGAACCATTGATCGACTCTGCCAGATCAGTGGTCTTGGAGGTAGTGATACCCTCACGGATACGGTCAAAGACGATGATGGTATCGTTGAGTGAGTAACCCAAGATCGTCAGTAACGCAGCCAGGACATCAAGGTTGACATCCAGACCGACGAGTACGATCGCCCCTATCGCTATAGAGATATCGTGGATCAGTGCGACGACAGAAGCGACCGCAAAACGCCACTCAAATCGGAAAGCCACATAGATCAAGATCCCGATGGTCGCGAGAAGCAGGGACATGATCCCCTTCTCACGAAGTTCATTTCCAACTTTCGGTCCGACGATATCGACACGACGGATCTCAAACTTACCCGTATCATGAAGTGCTTCACGTGCCATATCACCGACATCAGTCGTGACACTGTCAGATGAGCTTTTCAGACGGATGATGATCTCTTCGGGTGAACCAAACTCTGTGATGGTCGCCCCATGAAAGACCTCGTTGACTTTAAGGTTCTCACGTATGAGATCGATCGGCGCAGCTTTATCATACTTCACTTGCACGATAGTACCACCGGCAAAGTCGACACCGTAGTTCAGGCCTTTGGTAAAGAGCAGGACATACGAAGCCAGCACAAGCACGACAGAAAGGACCATTGCCGCTTTAGACTTGCCCATGAAGTCATAGGTCTTTGTGTTTTTAAAGAACTCCATTATTTATCCTCCTTTATACCAAACCAGAAGGCTTTATTATGACTCTTACTGATACGTGATTCCAGCATGGTATAAATACCATGGGTTCCCAAGATCGCGGTGACCATGGAAGCCAAAATACCGATACTGATGGTGATCGCGAAGCCTTTTATCGCCCCTGTACCATAAGCGTAGAGTACGACTGCGGCTATCAGTGTCGTGATGTTCGCATCCAAGATCGCACGTACCGCGTTCTCATACCCCTGCTCTATCGCTTTATGGATGGAGACACCCTGATAGAGTAGTTCACGTATACGCTCCGAAATAATGACATTCGCATCGACAGCCATACCGACCGTCAGGACGATACCTGCCATACCCGGCAGCGTCAATGTCGCACCGAAGAGCGCCATAACTGCGAGGATGATAAAGAGGTTCGCGATCAGCGCGATGTTCGCGATGACACCGGCAGCACGGTAGTAGGCGACCATAAAGATGACGACTAACAAGAAACCGCCAAGTAGTGCGATCATACTGGCTCGGATACTGTCCGCACCGAGGCTCGGCCCGACAGAACGTTTCTCCATCATGTAGATAGGAGCGAGCAGTGCACCTGAGCGCAGTGCGATCGCAAGGTCCTGCGCCTCTTGCAAGGTGTAGTTACCGCTGATCTGACCGCTTCCGCCGCCAATACGCTCATTGATGACTGGAGCCGAGTAGACCTCACCATCAAGTACGATAGCCAGGTGATTACCTACATTTCTGCCGGTAAAATCACCAAAGATCTGTGCTCCTTCAGCGTTGAGACTGAAGTTGATCTGTGGACGATTACTCTGATCAAAACCTACGGAAGCATCTGTCAGCATCCCGCCATCTAAGATAGGGATCTCTTTTATGAGGTGTTTGACACCCTCTTGCGCCGCATCGGGCAAGATGACATCGCCGTAAGAAGCTGCTTCAGACTCGGTCATCTGATAGACGCGCATCTTGCGGTCTTCATCAAGGGCCATCATCTCAAGCTTGGCTGCACGCGAGATAAGATCACGTGCACGCTGCTCCTCCTCTTGTGTCTTGATGCCGGGAAGTTCCACAAGGATCTTCTCTTCACCTTGACGAGCGACTGTCGGTTCCGCCAGACCAAACTGGTCAAGGCGGTTACGGATAGTCTCTATCGCCTGATCGACTGACTGTTTCTTTGTCTCTATGACAGACTCTGGAGTCAGTGAGATTCGATAATCCTCACCACTGATATCGACTTTGATACCTTCGATCTCTTTTAGCATCTCATCGATCAGTTTAGCTTCATCCTCATCGAGGATGTTAAACGTGACTGATGACTCTTTAGGAGAGAGACCGTCTATAAGGATGTCGTTTTTATCTGTGTAGTGCTTGATACCCGAAGCGATGGACTTCAGACGTGACTTGACAGCCTCTTCGGTCTTGACTCCAAGCAGCATATGAAGTCCACCCTGGAGGTCAAGGCCCAAAGTGATCTTGGCGCCTTTCTCCGTCTGTAGCAGTGATGGGATCGAGAAGAAGATGCCGAACAAGATCGTCGCGGCAAAGATGACTATGCGGTAATTAAGCTTCATCCTCATACTTTCGACTGACAGCTTCTTTGTCCAGCTTCACGACTACATCATCATTGAGCTTGACACTGTAAAACGTATCTTCGACCTTTTTGACTACCGCGATCAGACCACCGTTTGTGACGATCTTGTCACCTTTAGTAAGGGCCTCAAGCATCTCTTTGTGTTTTTTAGCCTGCTGCTGCTGTGGGCGGATGATGATAAAGTACATGATCCCGATCAAAAAGATAAACGGGAGTAACTGTGAAAGTATTTCCATTGTGACAATGTCCTTGCGTAAAAAATTGAGGCATTATACTTTAGAGCAGCTCTAAATATCATTAAATGCGATAGGATCAGAAACACGCCAGCTGCCGAACGCATCCTCAACTCAGGTATAATTCCGGGATGCAAGCCCTATCAACCATCAACTACAGACTACCACCACTCTTGGAGGACCTGCTCCGAGCGATGATCATCGCCGTAAGCTTCTCTGCGTTCATCTACTTTGCCCACTGGGACATGACCATGTCTGGTCTGGAGACACTTCTGGGACTCGTCGCACTTTGGGCTTTCCTGACACAGGAAAGACGAGTCCTGCTCTTTAGCGGCTACCTCATCGGCCTGCTCTGGTTTTACTGGATAGGTTACAGTTTCGAGTATAACGGGGTCGGCTGGTTGACACCTATCATCACCATCTTTTTCGGTTTTGTCTATCTGCTCTTCTTTGGTGTCCTCAGCTTCACCCACAATGTCTGGATACGTGCGGCCTTGCTTTTTGGCCTTACTTATGTAGAACCCTTTGATTATAATTGGCTGCAGCCAGAGCTTATCTTCATCAACAGCTATTTTGGCATCGAGAAGTGGCAGTTTGCCCTGATATTAGCTACCCTGGCTCTCTTCATAACGCTAAAAGAGCGTTGGCGATACGCGGCACTGCTTCTACTTGCCGGAGCCATCTCCTTTCCTACTCCGGTAAGGGAACTGCCACCGCTTAAGATAGACCTTGTCGCTACAGACTTACCACAAGAGGAGAAGTGGCTGCCTCATAAACGCAGGGAGTTCATCCGACAAAACCTCGATGCCATCGACAAGTCTATAGATGAAGGCTACGACATCGTCGTGCTGCCCGAGTCCGCTTTCCCTCTCTATCTCAACCATGCACCGGACCTGACTAACCAGCTTCTTATGCGGTCATTTGAGATCAGCATCATCACTGGCGCACTTTTTGAGGAGAACGGACAGAACTACAACGTCACCTATCAGTTCACAGACGGCCGCTATACCATCGCCAAGAAGATGGTCCTCGTACCCTTTGGTGAGTATGTCCCTCTTCCCAAGTTTGCACAGGAGTGGATAAACCAGACCTTCTTTGCCGGTTCATCTGACTACATCAGCGCGACAGAACCGACAGACCTCATCGTCGGCGACACGACCTTCCGTAATGCTGTCTGTTATGAAGCCACCTGCGAAGAGATCTACGAGGGTGACCCCGACTTCATGATAGCCATAAGCAACAACGCCTGGTTCACACCCTCCATCGAGCCCACACTACAGCGACTGTTGATGCGCTACTACGCTAAAAAGCACGACACCATCATCTTTCATGCGGCAAATAGTGATGGGACGGGGATCGTACTGCCGTAGGGCTCTTTAAAGAGTAGTTATAAGGTCTGGAGTCGGAAGGCTTTGCCTCCGCAGTTCGGGAGTCATAGTGGCG